>JAXDOA010000371.1:0-4779 GCA_034669125.1 Hyphomicrobiales bacterium | reverse complement strand
CGCCAATTGTCGTCTGCCCCGCCCGAGCTGATCGTTCATCTCGCGGCGCAGAGTTCGCCTGGCAAGTCGTGGTCCGAGCCCGCAGCGACGTTCCAGACTAACGTCATTGGGACCGCCAACCTTCTTGAGGCTGTGCGCAAGACTGCCCCGAGGGCGCGCGTGCTGATCGCGGGTTCGAGCGCCGAATATGCCGACGTGACAGACGGACAACCGATCTCCGAAAGCACCCCGACCGACCCAAACAGCCCGTACGGCGTGTCGAAGCTCGCAGCCTGGCAAACGGCGCAGCTTTATCTCCGCCACTACGATCTCGACGTTATCGCTTTCCGGCCTTTCCTGCTGGCGGGGCCCCGCAAGGCCGGTGACGTCTGTTCCGACTTCGCCCGGCGTATCGTTGCAATCGAGCAAGGCCGCGCAACCGGGATGCGTGTCGGCGCGCTCGATGTCGTGCGCGACATCATGGATGTGCGCGACGGCGTGAGCGGAATCCTGCGCATCGCCGAAACCGGCAAGCGCGGCGAGGTCTACAACGTTGCGAGCGGGCATGGCGTGCGCATCGGCGATATTCTCGACGGATATCGCAAGCGCGCGACCGTACCGGTCAACGCCGTTGCCGATCCCGCACTGGCGCGTCCGCTCGATCAGCAGGTGCGGATCGGGGATTCGCGCAAGCTGCGCGCGCTCGGATGGCAGCCAAAGCACGACCTCGCGGACACGCTGCGCTCGATCATCGATTACTGGCGCGTCGCGGACGCGGGCCGCTGATGGCGATCAAGATCACCGATACGAAAGTCGTTCACGACGGTTGGGGCAAATTCCTCATCGCGACGATCCGCTTGGAGGACGGCCAGACGGTCACGCGCGAGATCGAGGATCACGGCCACGCCGTCGGCGTGCTTGCCTATGACCCGACGCGCCGTACCGCCATTCTGGTGAAACAGTTCCGCGCGCCGATGCTCTACGCCAATGGCATCGACCACACGCTGGAGGTCATCGCGGGCGGGCGGCAGGGGAATGATCCGGTCGCCTGCATCAGGCGCGAGGCGCTCGAAGAGGCGGGGCTGCGCCTGGGCGGCCTGGAGCATGTGATCACCGGCATGAATATGCCCGGCGTGTCCACCATGTGCATTGATTTGTATCTCGCGGCGTACCAGAAGGACGATTTCGTGAGCGCGGGGGGCGGCGTGCCGGACGAGCGCGAGGACATCGAGATCGTTGAGATGAAGCTGTCCGAGCTGGCGCGGATGCTGGAACTGGGAGCGCCGGTCGATCTGTCCACCGCGATGCTGGTGCAGACCCTGCGGCTGCGGCGTCCGGAACTTTTTAGCGAAGCAGCCTGATCGCATGCCGAACGCCAAACGCCGTGCCGTATTCCTCGACCGTGACGGCGTCATCAACGACGCACTGGTGATCAACGGCAAGCCGTTCTCGCCGATGAATCTCGCCGAACTGCGCATCCTGCCGGGCGTTCCGGAGGCCTGCGTGCAACTGAAGAAAGCGGGCTTCCTGCTGATCGACGTCACCAACCAGCCGGACATCGCGAACGCCAAGACCACGGCGGCGCTCGTCGACGTGCTCAATCAGGCCGTCAAGAAGGCAACCGGAGTCGACGATATCTTCGTCTGCCCACACAACGATGCGGCCAACTGCGACTGCCGCAAGCCGAAGCCCGGTCTGCTGCTGCAGGCAGCGCAACGCTGGGATATCGACCTTGCCAACAGCTTCATGGTAGGAGACCGCTGGCGCGACGTGGAAGCCGGGCGATCGGCCGGCTGCCGCACCGTGTTTATCGATTACGGGTACAACGAACCTCGTCCAGAACGTCCAGACATGGTGACGACATCGCTCGCCGCCATCACGCCGGACATTATCAAGATATCCGAAGGGCTCAGATGACACCGAGTGTTGAGGCTTTGAAGGTCAAGATTTTCGCCGACGGCGCCGACAAGGCGCGCATGCTGGAGCTTTACGGCAACAAGGATGTGAAGGGCTTCACCACCAATCCGACGCTGATGCGCCAGGCCGGCATCAAGGACTACGAAGCCTTCGCCAAGGACATCCTCGGCCACATTCCGGACCGGCCGATTTCGTTCGAAGTGTTTTCCGACGATTTCGACGACATGGAGCGGCAGGCGCTCAAGATCGCGTCGTGGGGAAAGAACGTGTTCGCCAAGATTCCGGTGACCAACACGAAGGGCGAAAGCGCGGTGCCCCTGATCAAGCGGCTGGTGCAGAAGGGCGCGCAACTGAACGTGACCGCGATCCTGACCGCGCCACAGATCGACGAGGTTGTGGACGCGCTGAAAGGCACCAAGCACTCCTACGTCTCGGTCTTTGCCGGGCGCATCGCCGACACCGGGCGCGATCCGCTCCCGTTCATGGTGCAAGCTGTAAAGGCCTGCAACGCGGCGGGCGGCATGGAGGTGATCTGGGCGAGCCCACGCGAACTTCTCAATATCTTCCAGGCGGACGAGATCGGCTGCCATGTCATCACGGTGACGCCGGACATCTTCAAGAAGCTCAGCACCGCCGGCAAGGACCTCGGCGTGTTCTCGCTCGACACCGTCAAGATGTTCTACAACGACGGCGCGGCCGCGGGTTACAAGCTGTAAGCGGCGCGCCCCGCGCCGCCGCTCCGTCGCCAAGAGAAAAATAGATGATCCTGATCCGCACACCGCTGCGCATTTCGATCGGCGGTGGCGGATCGGATTTGCCATCGTATTACGAGCGGTTCGGCGGGTTCTTCATATCGGCGGCGATCGACAAGCACGTCTACATCGGCATCAACAAGATCTTCACCGGCGAATATTCGATCCGCTACTCCTCGCAGGAGCGCGTCACCAATCCGGACGAGATCAAGCACCGGATCATCCGCGAAGCGATCAAGCTGCACAAACTCGGCCCCGTGGAGATCGTCAGTCTCGCCGACATTCCGGCCGGCACCGGGCTTGGGTCATCGGGTAGTTTCACGGTTGCGCTGCTGCGCGCGATCTATGCCTACAAGCGCGAGCCGGTGACGACGTCGTCGCTCGCCGAGGAAGCCTGTCACATCGAGATGAACCTGCTGAACGAGCCGGTGGGCAAGCAGGACCAGTACATCGCGGCGTTCGGCGGCATCACGTGTTTCGAGGTCGACAAGGGCGGGCAGGTGCAGGTCTCGCCGCTCGCGATCACCAACCGCGGCCTGCACGATCTCGAAGACCACCTGCTGCTGTTCTTCACCGGTTACTCGCGCAGCGCTTCGAATTTGCTCGCCGACCAGCAATCGAAGTCTGAGTCGAACGACGCCGAGATGATCAAGAACCTCCATTTCGTGGTTGACCTCGGTCGCGAGATCAAGAAGGTGCTGGTGGCGGGCGACAATCAGGCCTTCGCGCGATTGATGCATGAGCACTGGCAGCGCAAGCGCGGCCGCTCGTCCGGCATGTCGAACGACAGCATCGACCGCTACTACGATGCCGCGATGGCGAACGGTGCGCTCGGCGGCAAGCTGGTCGGCGCCGGCGGCGGCGGTTTCCTGATGCTGTACGCCGGCGACACGGCGGGGGTGCGGGATGCCATGGCGCGCGAAGGGCTTGATGAAGTGCGCTTCAAGTTCGATTTCGACGGCTCGACCGTTCTCGTCCGGGAATAGCGATGCAATGCGTGATCCTTGCCGGTGGTCTCGGCACGCGCATTCGCGGGCGCAGCGGCGACCTGCCGAAGGCGCTGATCCCCGTGGTGGACAAGCCGTTCGTCGCTTACCAGCTTGAGTGGCTCAAGCGCCAGGGCGTGCGGGATGTCGTTCTCTCCGTCGGCTACCGCGGCGCGATGATCGCGGACGCGATCGGTGACGGCGCGCGGTTCGGAGTGTCGGTCGTCTATTCGGATGAAGGGGAGATCTTGCGCGGGACCGGCGGCGCGCTGCGCTACGCGGCCGATCAGAACTTGCTCGATGAAGCCTTCTTCGTGCTCTACGGCGATTCCTATCTGCCGATCGATTTTGCGCCGGTGTGGCACACCTCGGAAAACGGCCGGTTCTGCACCATGACGGTGATGCGCAATCGGGGCCGGTGGGACCGCAGCAATGTGGTCGTGCGCGACGGCAAACTCGTCCTCTACGACAAATTCGCCTCCGGCCCGGCCGCCGAAGGCATGGAGTTCATCGACTACGGCTTGTCGGTTCTGCGGCGCGACGTCGTCCAGGACGAAACGACCGCCGGCGAGACATGCGACCTCGCGCATGTGCTCACCCGGCTCAGCCGGGCCGGAAAGCTGCGGGCGCACGAAATCTTCGAACGCTTCTACGAGGCGGGATCGCCCGAGGGCCTCGACGATTTCGAAGCCTACATTCGGGTGGCTCAAGCCCGTGCGCCGAAAGAGTAGGGCGATTCGAGTTCCAAACGGCCCCGTTTAGGCGATTTCGACCCGGAACAGGGCCTGTCATTTTGCTTGCGACCGGCCGCCCGGCCTCTTAAACAAGCCGCCGGCGGTGGGGGCCGTCCCCTCCAACATCTCCTGTCCAAAGCGTTATTTGCGGGCGATTCCACACCATGAGCCTTCAGTTCCAGAATGTCCTCGTCACGGGCGGCGCCGGGTATGTCGGGCATGTCCTCACGCCCCGGCTGCTCCAGGCCGGCTATAACGTTACCGTCTATGACACCCTCTATTTCGGCGCCCGCTTCCCGAACGTCCCGGAGCTGACCATCATCCAAGGCGACATCCGCGACACCGCCAAGCTCGCCGAGGCGATGAAGGGACAGGACGCGGTCCTGCATCTCGCCTGCATCTCGAACGACG
>JAXDOA010000370.1:0-5807 GCA_034669125.1 Hyphomicrobiales bacterium | reverse complement strand
CCTTCCGGATTCGCTGAACCAGGGTGCCAACACGAACGCAACGCCGGGGAACGAAAACGAACGCGACTTCTTGCGCGCCGCGCTTGTGTCCAGAGACGCCGAAATGAGACGGCGATCACGGTCCCTGCGGTGGCTAGTCAGAACGATGGGTAGCGAGGTCCTGCAGCGTTTGCGATCGTTGCGCCGCCACTAGACGAAACGCGAAGATTGCCGAGCAGACCCGCGCATCATCGTCTGATCATCCAGCATCACGCATCTTGACGAACGAGCGGATGAAGTCCTGCGCATCCGCCGGATCGAGAAAGCAATAGCGGATCGTGTGCTCTTCCAGATCGACGTACATGTCCCAGCGGCCGAGCCGCTCGTCGAGCCAATCCAGCACGCCGGTCAGCTTGTCATCGAGCGACAGCGCCACCTGGTATGGAAAGTCACGATCGATCTCGTCCCTGAGCGCCATAACCACCCCTCGCAAGAGTTGGGAATGTTCTCCTTTTGTTCTTAAAAGTCAATGTGACGTGCTGGTTGCAGCGAAGCGCAAAATGCAAGCCTGAGATGGTCCATGGACGACCTGCCGGCGTGTCGCCCCGCGATCCTGCTGGAACCGCAGGTGTCCTGCGCGCAACAGCGGCCGAAAAGCGGACCGCGCGGCGCCACATTTCGGTTGCCGCCTTTCGCGAATTATGGCCTGTCTGCCGCGGGGCGGGTTGCCGGGGGCGCGCGGCCAGCCTGAAGCTATTGAATATCCGAGGGTTTTCGATGCATTTGCGAGTCGCTGCCACCTCAATCGCGCTCTCACTTCTGGGCGCCGTCGCCGCGCAGGCGCAGCATCTGGGCGATCCGGACGGCCGTTACTCGGGCGGTCAACTCGGCACCAAACGCTACGAATTCCTCGGCGGTATGTCGTATGTCGGCGCGATCAAGCGCGAGACGGTCACGGCGCCGGCGGGCCACGCGCCCGGCACCATCATCGTGAACACCACCGAGCGCCGCCTCTATCTCGTGCAGGACAACGGCACCGCCCTGAAATACGGCATCGGCGTCGGCCGCGTTGGCTTCACCTGGGCGGGGACGACGAGGGTCGTCGCCAAGAAGGAATGGCCGGACTGGACGCCGCCTTCGCAGATGCTCAAGCGCCGCCCCGATCTGCCGCGCTTCATGAAGGGCGGACCGGACAATCCGCTGGGCGCGCGCGCGATGTATCTCGGCTCCTCGCTCTACCGCATCCATGGATCGAACGAGCCGGAGACGATCGGACAGGCGGTATCGTCGGGCTGTTTCCGCCTGATGAACGACGACGTGATCGACCTTTACGGCCGCGTGAAGGTGGGCGCGAAGGTCATCGTGATGCGCTGATGCGCATCAGGCTTTGTCCCGCGTCATCCCCTTGGCGGCGAGTTCGTCGAGATAGTCCTGCCAGTATTTCGGCTGGTTGCGGCCGAGCTCGAGCAGGTAGTCCCAGCTGAAGATGCCCGTGGAGTGCATGTCGTCGAACACGAGCCGCACGGCGTAATTGCCGACCGGGTTCACTTCCAGAATCATGACATTGCGCTTGCCCGGCACGGTCTTGCGCTCGTCCGGTGAATGGCCCTGCACCTCCGCGCTCGGGCTTTTCACGCGCAGGTATTCGGCCGCAAGCGCGAAGCTGTCGCCGCCCTCGAATGCGACGGTAAGGACCTTCCGGTCCTTGGCGAGGCGGACCTCGGTCGGCCAATTGTCGCTCACAACTTTCAATCCTTCCAAAGACGCCCTATATCATATTGAATAGTTTGCCAAAGCGCCTTGGAACCGGCGGGTTCCGCAGCGCGCATAGTGCCGGGACATATGGGCTTCGAACGCGCCGCCACCATCAAATCCGCTCCGCTGATCGATCCGTTTCAGCGGGCGATCACCTATCTGCGCGTCTCGGTGACCGACCGCTGCGATTTCCGCTGCGTCTACTGCATGTCGGAGAATATGTCGTTCCTGCCGAAGCAGGATCTCCTGACGCTGGAGGAACTCGACCGGCTGTGCAGCGCCTTCGTGGCGCGCGGCGTACGCAAACTTCGCCTGACCGGCGGCGAGCCGCTGGTGCGGCGCTCCATCATGACGCTGGTGCGCGCGCTCTCGCGCCACCTCGGCGACGGGCTCGATGAGCTGACGCTGACCACCAACGGCTCGCAGCTTCCGAAGTATGCGGCCGAGCTTGCCGGGTGCGGCGTCAAGCGCATCAACGTGTCGCTCGACACGCTCGACGCCGCCAAGTTCCGCGCGATCACGCGCTGGGGCGAACTCGACAAGGTGATGGCGGGCATCGATGCCGCGCAGGCCGCGGGCCTTGCGGTGAAGATCAACGCGGTCGCGCTCAAGGGCGTCAACGAGGATGAGCTCGGCGATCTCGTCGCGTGGTCGCACGGCCGCGGCATGGACCTGACTATCATCGAGGTGATGCCGCTCGGGGACATCGAGGAAAAGCGCCTCGATCAGTATCTGCCTTTGTCCATGGTGCGCGCCCGCCTCGCCGAGCGCTACACGATGACGGACATCGATTATCGCACCGGCGGTCCCGCCCGCTACGTGCGCGTCGCCGAGACCGGCGGACGGCTCGGCTTCATCACGCCGCTCACGCACAATTTCTGCGAATCCTGCAATCGCGTGCGCCTCACTTGCACCGGCACACTCTATATGTGCCTCGGCCAGGAAGACGCCGCCGACCTGCGCGCGCCGCTGCGCGCCTCCGAAAGCAACGATCAGGTCAATGCGGCGATCGACGCCGCGATCCTGCGCAAGCCGAAAGGCCACGACTTCGTCATCGACCGCCGTGCCCGCCGCCCCGCGGTATCGCGCCACATGAGCGTGACCGGGGGTTAATCCTCCCGTCTATTCCGCAATGGCATGTGCGCCGCGCACGGCCGTTATTCGCAGCGCGTTCTCGACGGACGCCCGCGACGCATGTTAGCGCTCGCCCTCCTTGTCGCGGTGCCTTGCGGTTCCCCTCGCCCGCGGCCTTCCAACGGAGTGACTGGTGTCGACAGCGGCTGGTAATCGCCGCGGCATGTTCGCACTCATGGGTGCGATGGCGGCGTTTGCGATCAACGACATGCTGTTGAAGCTCACCGCGCAGCACTATCCGCTCGGCGAGGTCATCACGGTGCGCGGCACGATCGCGACCTTGCTCGTCGGTTCGTTCATGATCGGTCTCGGGCATGTGTCCGCATTGCGCCTCGTGAACCCGCTTGTGCTTAGCCGAACCATGTTCGACGGCCTGGCAATGGTCATGTTCACCACCGCGCTGATTCACATGCCGCTGGCCGAACTGTCCGCAATCAATCTTGTCTCGCCTCTGCTCATCACCGCGACGGCGGTCGTCTTCTTCCGCGAAGAGGTCGGCTGGCGGCGCTGGGCCGCGATTATGGTTGGCTTCATCGGCACGCTCATCATCATCCAGCCGACGCCGAGCGCGTTCAACCCATGGGCCTTGCTAGGTCTTGCCACCGCGTGCGCGGGCGTGGCGCGCGACATGATTACCCGCAAGCTCGATCCCCGTATTCCGAGCATCGTGATCTCGTTTCTCGCAGCGCTCGGATCGATGATCATCGGACCGGTCATGGGCCTGTTTGAGGAATGGCGGCCAATGGCGCTGTTCGACGTCGGAATGCTGGCAATCTCCGCAGCATTCGTGGCAAGCGGCCATGTCCTCGTCGTGATGGCCTTCCGCGGCAGCGTGGACGTCGCGGCGATCGCGCCGTTCCGCTACACGCTGCTGATCTGGGCCGGCGTGTGCGGCTATCTCGCCTTCGGCGAGGTGCCGGATCGCTTCGCGATCTTTGGCTCTGTGCTGATCGTCGGCAGCGGGCTCTATGCGCTGCACCGCGAGGTCGTGCGCCGCCGCACGGTCGCGGCCTCGGTACCGCCTGGGGAGCCTGGCGCTTAAGCCGCTGCGTCTACTTTGATGATGCCGAGCAATTCGGCCGCCTCGAGCATCGCAGGCTCGAACCGCACGCCGAAACAATCGCCCGCGATCCAGGCGACCTTGCCGTTCATCGGGCGCATCCGGTCGAACGTGACGGTGACGTTCGCTCCGGCGGAAATGTTCGGTACCGCGGCGATGCGCGCGCCGCCGCGACTGACATCGAAGACGCGCGCCGGCGTCTTGCGGCCGCCAAGCTCGATCGTCGCACTGATGTCAACATCGAAGCGCGGATGCCCGCGCAGGTCCGCGCGCAGCGCGGCGCGCACGATCTCGGGGATCTCGCCGCGCACCGTCTCCGAAGCGCGCTGCATGTCGGCTGCAACGCACGCGACCTCGGCGGCGTTTGTGCTCGACCGGGTCACCATGTCGGCGATGCCGCTCATGCGCACCGCGACGTCCGACACCGCCGCGGTGGTGCCGCGCACATTGGTGACGAACCCCTCGGTCGCGGCACGCTGCTGATCCATCGCGGCGGCAACCGAATTGGTCACCATCGACAATTCGTCGATCGCCTCGGCAATCGCGCCGATCGACGCGACGGCCTGTCCGGTGGTCGACTGAATCTCCGCAATCTTGGCGCCGATCTCGCCGGTCGCCTTGCCGGTCTGGGTCGCGAGCGTCTTCACCTCGGTCGCGACCACCGCGAAGCCGCGCCCCGCTTCGCCTGCGCGTGCGGCTTCGATCGTGGCGTTGAGCGCCAGCAAATTGGTCTGCTCGGCGATGGCCGAGATGACACCGACGATGTCACCGATGTCCTTGGCCGCCTTGGCGAGCGCACCGATGGTCTGCCGCGAGCTCGCCGCCCTATCGACCGCGGTACGGCCGATATCCGAGCCTTCGCGCACCTTGGCGGCGATGGCGTCGATTGCGCCGATCACCTCATCGGAGAGGCGCGTCGCATTCTCGTTCATGGCGCGCGAGTGGTCGGCCGCCCTGGCGGTTTCGCTCGAAGCCGCATGCACCGCTTCGAGCGCTTCGCGCATGTCGTCGGTCTTCGTGCGCAGCACCGCCGAACCGTCGACAACCGTGCGCAGGCCGCGCTCGGTCGCGTCCTCGACCTCCTCGGCCATGTTCGACAGGTTGGCGCGACGCGCAGCGCGTTCGGCATCTTCGAGCCTGGCTTCGTGCGCCTCTCGCAGCGCGCGCCCAGTTGCCGCCTCAGTCAATGAGTGGACAATGGCGGACAGGCGAGCGATCTCGCTGCGTGGCTTCTGCGCCGCAATCTGGCCAGTCTCGCCCACCAATGGTTCGAGCGCATCCGCCGCCTGCCGAACGGGCAACGCCAGGGACCGCGCGACAAGCAGGGCGAGCCCGATGGAAAGCGCGGAAATCGCGATACTAACAGTGGTCCAGAGTGAGCCGGCCTGTGCGCCAAAGGAATCGCGTGCGAGCAGCGCAAGCGCAGGCAGCAGCGCGACCACAAGCAGCCGTTCGGAAACAGTCAGGCGCCGCATGGCTCCCCGCCACCCCGGACAGGTCGTGCGCGGTGGCGCCGGCAATCCGTAGTTTCATCATGGGTCTACATGGTTAACCAAATGTTAGCGGAGCATCATGAAGGGACCGATGAAGGGGATTTTGCCGGCGCTCCGAAGCAGCCGTTCGCCACCCAGGCGACGCGGCGGCCCGTAAGCCGAGCGAGCGCGGTCCCCAACAGCATGCCGGCTGGTCCACTGAGCGGCAGGCCATTAAGATGCATCGCCCTAGCGGGAGAGCGAATGTGCTGTCTTTTGGGATTCCTTTTGATTTTGTGCTGTTCGCGCTGACATTGCTCGGCGTGTCACTCTTTCACCGTCACACCCTGCCGATCGCGCTCACTGGCCTCGCTGCCATCACCGCTTACAAGCTTGTCTTTACCGGC
>JAXDOA010000369.1:0-4776 GCA_034669125.1 Hyphomicrobiales bacterium | reverse complement strand
TCCGTGATCAGCCGCTTGGCTTCCTGCGCGTCGCCCCAGCCAACCACCTTCACCCACTTGCCCGGCTCGAGATCCTTGTAGTGCTCGAAGAAGTGCCGGATTTGCTGCGTCGTGATCTCGGGCAGGTCGGTGTAGTTCATCACATGGGCGTAGCGCTTGGTCAGCTTCGGCACCGGCACCGCAAGGATCTTTTCGTCGCCGCCCGCCTCATCCTGCATCTTGAGCACGCCGACCGGGCGCACGTTGATCACCGCGCCGGGTACGATGGGGCGCGTGTTTGCGACCAGCACATCGATCGGGTCGCCGTCCTCGGACAGGGTGTGCGGCACGAAGCCGTAGTTGCCCGGATAGCGCATCGGCGTGTGCAGGAAGCGGTCGACGACCAGCGTGCCGGCCGCCTTGTCCATCTCGTACTTGATCGGCTCGCCGCCGATCGGCACCTCGATAATGACGTTCACGTCCTCGGGAGGATTGTGACCAATCGCGATGGCGTCGATGCGCATGAGAACCTGCTTTGCCTCAAGCCCAGTCTACCGTGTAAGCAGGCGGCGTGAAACCAATCCTCGAAGTCCTCTCCGGCCGGGCGCAGGCCATTCCGCCGGTCTGGTTCATGCGCCAGGCGGGGCGCTATCTGCCGGAGTACCGCGCGCTGCGCGAGCGGGCGGGCAGCTTTCTCACCTTGTGCTTCACGCCTGAACTCGCCGCCGAGGCGACGCTGCAGCCGATCCTCCGCTTCGGCTTCGACGCTGCGATCCTGTTTTCCGACATCCTGGTGGTGCCGCATGCGCTCGACCGCGCCGTGACGTTCGAGGCCGGCGAAGGGCCGCGGCTCGACCCGCTCGACGATGCGGCGAAGCTCAACGCACTGGAGTCCACCGCCGACGAAAAGGTGTTCGCGCCGGTCTACGAGGCGGTGCGGCGGGTGAAGGGTGAACTACCGGCAAACGTCGCGCTGCTCGGTTTCTGCGGCGCGCCGTGGACGGTGGCGACCTACATGGTGGCGGGCCGCGGCACGCCCGATCAGGCTCCGGCGCGGCTGATGGCCTACCGCGAGCCGCAGGCGTTCGGGCGCATGATCGACATTCTGGTCGCGGTTTCGTCGCGCTATCTCGTTGCGCAGTTGCGCGCGGGCGCAGACGCGGTGCAGATCTTCGATACCTGGGCCGGGGTGTTGCCGCCGCGCGAATTCGCGCGCTGGTGTATCGCGCCGGTGCGGCAAATCATCGCGAATGTGCGCGCCGAGGTACCGGACGCCAGGATTATCGCCTTCCCGCGCGGCGCCGGCGCTTCGCTTGCGACGTATCTGGACCAGGTACCCGTCAATGCCGTGAGTATCGACTGGACCGCCGAGCCGTCGTTCGTGCGCGAGCACGTGCAAAGCCGCATCGCCGTGCAGGGCAATCTCGATCCGCTCGTGCTGCTGGCCGGCGGAGCCGCCCTCGACCGCGCGATCGACGGCATTCTGGAGAGCTTCGGCACCGGGGCGTTCATCTTCAATCTCGGCCACGGCATCCTGCCCGAAACGCCGATCGCCCATGTGGAGCAGACGCTGGCCCGCATCCGCCATCGATAGCCGCGCCAAGGGGTGTTTGCTCTTGCTCAATTTATGGGCAAGCTGTGCCCATGGCCTCGTCGGGAGTGGCCGACAGGGGGCTGGAGCAGCAGGCCAAACGCACGTTTGGCGCTGGCATGCTCCTTGAAGTGAAGTCTCGTTCCAACAGGGAGGCGGTCATGAAAAACTCAGGACTTTTGCGCCTTGCCGGCATACCGGTCGCGGCCGGAATGCTCGCGGCGGCAATCTCGGCGGCGTCCGCCCAGTCCGTGGTGCGGATCGGCATGACGGCAGCCGACATCCCAAAGACCGCCGGCCAGCCCGATCAGGGCTTCGAGGGCAACCGTTTCACCGGCAACACGATGTATGAGGGCCTCACCACGTGGGACCTCTCCTCCGCCGACAAGGCGAGCGTCGTGATCCCGGGGCTTGCGACCGAATGGACGGTCGACGAAGCCGACAAGCAGAAATGGATCTTCAAGCTGCGCCCGGGCGTGAAATTCCATGACGGCTCGGCCTTCGATGCCGATGCGGTCGTGTGGAACGTCGAGAAGGTGCTGAAGCAGGATGCGCTGCATTTCGACCTGAGCCAGGTTGGCCTCACCGCGCCCCGCATGCCGAACCTGCGCAGCGCGAAAGCCACCGACAAGCTGACGGTGGAGCTGACGACCGCTGCGCCGGACGCGCTGCTGCCGATCAACCTCACCAACCTCTATATGGCGTCGCCCACGCAGTGGAAGAAGCTGTTCGACGCGGTGCCGGCGAGCGTGACCGACCCGAAGGAGCGCGCCAAGCAGGCGTGGGACGCCTTCTCGCGCAACGCGTCGGGCACCGGCCCGTGGAAAATGGACAAGTTCATCCCGCGCGAGCGGCTCGAAGTGGTGAAGAACACCGAGTATTGGGACGCTAAGCGCGTGCCCAAGGTCGACCGCCTCGTGCTCCTCCCGATGCCCGAGGCGAGCGCGCGCACCGCCGCGCTGCTCTCCGGTCAGGTCGAGTGGATCGAGAACCCGTCGCCCGACGCGCTGGCGCAGGTCAGGCAGCGCGGCTTCGTCGTCTACCAGAACGAACAGCCGCACGTCTGGCCGTGGCAGTTCAGCCGCATCGAGGGCTCGCCCTGGAACGACGTGCGCGTGCGCAAGGCCGCGAACCTGTGCATCGATCGCAACGCCATGAAAGACGGCCTGCTCGGCGGCCTGATGGTAGCGGCGACAGGCACGTTCGAGCCCGGGCATCCGTGGCGCGGCAGTCCGAAATTCCAGATCAAGTACGATCCGGCGGAAGCCAAGAAGCTGATGACCGAAGCCGGCTTCTCGGCGACCAAGAAATTGAAGGTGAAGACGCAGACCTCGGCGTCGGGCTCCGGCCAGATGCTGCCGCTGCCGATGAACGAGTTCGTGCAGCAGAGCCTCGCGGAATGCTTCTTCGAGGTCGAGCTCGACGTGATCGACTGGAACACGCTGTTCACCAACTGGCGCAAGGGCGCCAAGGACGAATCCGCGCGCGGCTCGCACGCCACCAACGTGACCTACGCGGCGATGGACCCGTTCTTCGCCATGATCCGCTTCCTCGACAGCAAGATGGCGCCCCCGACCTCGAACAACTGGGGCTTCATCAACGATCCGGAGTTCGACAGACTGGCCGCGGCCGTGCGCATCGCCTTCGAGCCGGCCGCGCGCGACAAGGCGCTCGCCGCCTTGCATGAACGCTCGGTCGACGAGGCGGCGTTCCTGTGGGTCGCGCACGACGTCGGCCCGCGCGCGATGAGCCCGAAGATCAAGAACTTCGTGCAGCCGAAGAGCTGGTTCGTGGATTTCTCCACGATGACGATGAACTAGTGCGTGTCCCGGGCGCAGCGCAGCACCATAGCCGACGCGCAAGCGTCGGCGTTCTAGACGGCCGCGTAGCGGCCTTATGGTGATGCGCTGCAGACTCGGGACCGCCACAGTTTCGGGCGGTCCCGCATCTGCGATGCACCACTTCGTGCTGCATCGCGTGCGGGACACAGAGAGTGCCTTGTAAATGCTCGTCTACATCGCCAAGCGCCTTGTGTTCGTCATCCCCGTGGTGTTCGCGGTGGCGCTGGTGTGCTTCCTGCTCGTGCACATCGCGCCGGGCGACCCGCTGATCTCGGTGCTGCCGCCTGACGCGAGCCAGGCGCTGGCCGAGCAGATGCGCAAGGCCTACGGCTTCGACCGCCCACTCCCGATTCAGTTCGGCATCTGGCTGTGGAACGCCATCAACGGCAATCTCGGCACCTCGATCGCGACCGGCCGCTCGGTTGCCGAGGAGGTCACCCGCGCGGTCGGCAATACCATCATGCTGGCGGTGCTCGCCTCGCTGATCGGGTTCGTGTTCGGCGTCACGTTCGGCTTTCTCGCCGGCTATTTCCGCGATACCTGGATCGACAAGCTCGTCACCACGATTTCCATCACCGGCGTGTCGATGCCGCATTACTGGCTCGGCATGGTGCTGGTGATCATTTTCTCGGTGCAGCTCGGCTGGCTGCCCGCGGTCGGCGCGGGACCCGGCGGCTGGGCATGGGACTGGGAGCACTTCAAGCACCTGATCCTTCCCGCCGTTACTATGTCGGTGATCCCGATGGGCATCGTGACGCGCACCGTGCGCGCGCTGGTCGGCGATCTCCTGAGCCAGGAATTCGTCATCGCGCTGCGTGCCAAGGGCCTGACCGAGAAGCGCGTGTTCGTGCACGTGGCGAAGAACGCCGCGCCGACCGCGATCGCCGTCATCGGCCTGCAGCTTGGCTATCTGCTCGGCGGCTCGATCCTGATCGAAACCGTCTTCTCCTGGCCCGGCACCGGCTTCCTGCTCAACTCGGCAATCTTCCAGCGCGACCTGCCGCTGCTACAGGGTACCATCCTCGTGTTGGCGCTGTTCTTCGTGTTCCTCAACCTCGTGGTCGACGTGATCCAGGCGGCGATCGACCCGCGCATCAAGCGAGGATGAGATGAGAGACCGCACCCGCCGCCATCCTTCGAGACGCGCCCTGCGGGCGCTCCTCAGGATAAGGATTTTCGCATGAGCGCGGTCGCCGAGGATCTGGTCCGCATCGCCGCCGTCGACAAGGCGCGCGGCTATTGGGCCAGCGTGTTTCGCCGCTTGTCGCGCGATCCGCTCAGCGTCGCCTGCGCGAGCGTGCTGCTGCTGATCGCACTCGCGGCGATCTTCGCACCCTACCTCGGTCTCGCCGACCCCTATCAGGG
>JAXDOA010000368.1:0-6759 GCA_034669125.1 Hyphomicrobiales bacterium | reverse complement strand
ACCCGCATCGCGGGTAACAACCATCCGGGCATGGAAATTTTGCGCAATCACCCCGATACGAAAGCACGCCTCGCTGTGATAGATAGCGTTGCGGGTGCGTCGCCTTCGCCGCCGCAACCGCTGCTGGAACCCGCCGAATGGGCCGCGCTGAAGCGTATCTGCACGGGCCAGTGAGGCGGGCGTATTTCGCCCGCCGCATCCAGGCCGACCCGACCTCGCGGCTCGCCGTCTGGGCGCGCCGCGTCGCGGGCTTTGCTGTGGCGGTGCTCCTGCTCGCCATCGTGATCGTGCGCGCTGGATTTCTTGAGATCATCCCCTCGCTCGCGGCGGTCGGCGGGGCGTTCATCCTCGCTTTCATCGCGATGCTGCTTGCCTTCGCGGCGTTCGTGGTGATTTGGCGCGAAGGGCTGCAAGGCTTCGGCATGGCGGTGACGGCGCTGCTGGTCGGCATCGCGATCCTCGGCTACCCGGCCTATCTCGGCGCGAAGGGCTATCGCCTGCCTGCGATCGCCGACATCACCACCGATCCGATCGACCCGCCGCGCTTCGAGGCGATTGCGCGACTGCGCGCGCGCGACGCCAACCCGATCGTCTATGCGGGCCTGCGCGCGGCCGAACTGCAGCGGAGCGCCTATCCGGCGATCGAGCCGCTGATGGTATCGGTGCCGCCGCAAATCGCCTATGACGCCGCGCTCGATGTGGTCACCAAGCGCAAATGGCGCATCGTCGATGCGCGCGCGCCGCAGGTCGGGCGTCGCGACGGCCGCATCGAGGCGGTGGCGCGCACGCCGATCCTCGGCTTCCGCGACGACGTGGTGGTGCGCGTGCGCTCCGATCCCGACGGCGCGCGCCTCGATATCCGCTCGACCTCGCGCTATGGCCGCCACGATTTCGGCACCAATGCGTCGCGCGTAAGCGCGCTGTCGGAGGCGATCGAGGAGGCGGTGGACAATCTGAAGCCGGAGAAGACGCCGGAGCAGGCGAAGAAGCCGAAGAAGACGGAGAAGGCTAAGACCCCGCCAGCCGATAAACGCCGCTGATCGACGGCGGGCCGTCGGTCAAAACCTCGCCGCGCGCCGTCATGTCTTCCAGATGCGCCAGCACCGAATATCCGGCGGCGCCGACAAGCCGCGGATCGAGCCCGATGTAGACCGCGCGCACGATGGTCGGGATGTCGGCTGCGCCCTTGCCGAGCCGGTGCAGGATCGAGGCTTCGCGCGCGTGACGGTGGCGGATGTAGGCGGCGACGAAGTTCGGCGCGTCGCGCACCTCGCCGCCGTGCCCCGGCAGATAGATCGGCTCGGGGCGCTGCGCGAGCTTGTGCAGCGAGCTCATGAAATCGCTCATGGCGCCGTCCGGCGGCGCGACGATCGATGTCGACCACGCCATCACGTGATCACCTGAGAAAATCAGGTTTGCCTCTCTCAAGGCGAACGCCATGTGGTTCGCCGTGTGGCCGGGCGTGGTGAGCGCCTCGATGGTCCAGCCCGCGCCGCTCACGACGTCGCCGTCGGCAAGTGCGCGGTCGGGGCGAAACTCCGTGTCGTTGCTCGCCTCCATCCGCGGCGCTTCGCCCGCATGCAGCGGCCGTGAGGCGCGGTGCGGCCCTTCCGCCAGCACTTGCGCGCCGGTCGCGGCCTTGATGGCCGGCACGGCGGGCGAGTGGTCGCGGTGCGTGTGCGTGACGAAGATATGCGTCACGGTTTCGCCGCGCACCGCGTCGAGCAGGGCCGCGATATGTGCCGGATCGTCCGGCCCGGGATCGACGATCGCGACCTTGCCGCGCCCGACGATATAGCTGACCGTGCCCTTGAAGGTGAACGGCCCGGGATTGTCGGCGACGATGCGGCGCACGCCCGGCGCAACCTCTTGCACGCGGCCGGGTTCGAGCTCGAATGTCCTGTTGTACGGAATGTCGTCCGGCATGCGCGGCCTTTGCGTTTGATGTCCGTACCCGCCCGATCGAGGCGCCGAGGTCAAGTCCTAGTTGTCCCGTCGGAAATCTGCGAGGATCGACCGAACAGCGGGGAGGGGACGATGAAGCGCGTCTGCCGCGTGGTGCTCGGACTGTGCGCTTTGCTTGGCTGCGCGAGCGTTGCCACGGCGCAAACCTGGCCGTCCGGGCCGATCCGCTGGCTCGTCGGCTTCACGGCCGGCGGCACCGCCGACATGATTTCGCGCGACCTTGGGGCCGAGCTTGAGAAGGTGCTCGGCGTCCCGATCGTGATTGAGAACCGGCCGGGCGCGAACGGCCTGACCGCGACGCAGGCGCTGGTCGCCGCCAAGCCCGACGGTCAGACGTTCCAGATGATCCTGTCGGGCCACATCACTAATGCATTCCTCTATCCCAATGCGGGTTTCGATCCGCTCAAGGACGTGACACCGGTCAGCCTGGTCGCGTCCTCGCCGCTCGCGATCGTGGCGAACCCGAATTTCGGCCCCTCCGACATCAAGTCGCTGGTGGAGGCCGCCAAGGCGAAGCCCGGCACGATTTCCTACGCGACGCCGGGCGTTGCCTCGATCCAGCAATTGTCGCTCGAGCTGATGGCCTACATGACCGGCACGAAATTCGTGCATGTGCCGTATCGCGGCGGCGCGCCGGCGCTCAACGACGCAATCGGCGGTCACGTGCCGCTGGCGGTGCTGAGCGTGCTGCAGGTGATGCCGCAGGTCGAGGCAAAGCAGCTCAAGGCGCTCGCCGTGACCTCGCGCGGCCGCACGGACGTATGGCCGGACGTGCCGTCGATTTCCGAATCCGGCGTACCCGGCTACGAAGCCGAGCTCTGGTTCGGCGTCATCGCGCCCGCCGGTACGCCCGATGCGATCGTGGACCGGCTGAACAGGGAAATCACGCGCTTCATCAAGTCGGATTTCATGCGCAAGCGCCTCGCCTCGCAGGGAGCGCGCGCGATCGGCACATCGCGCGAGGAGTTTACCGCCTTCATGCGCGCCGAACAGGACAAGTGGGGCAAGGTGCTGAAAGAGATTCAGATCAAGCCGGAGTGAACCGTGTCCCGGACGCGGCGCAGCATAAGCGCTTGCGAATGATGCGACGCTGATCCGGGACCGCACAAACTCCGGCGTACTTGGCGGTCCCGGGTCTGCAGCGCACCACTTCGTGCTGCGCTGCGCCCGGGACACGGCCTAATGTATCTCCGGCTCCGGCACCGGCACGTGGGGGCTGAGAAAATCGAAATCGCAGCCTTCGTCCGCCTGCCCGATGTGCGCGGAAAACATCGCGCCGTAGCCGCGCTCGTAACGCGGGGGAGGTGGCACCCACGCGGCCTTGCGCTTCGCCATCTCCTCGTCTGAGATCATCAGATTGATCGAGCGCGCCGCGACATCGACCTCGATCGGATCGCCGGTCTGCACGAAGGCGAGCGGCCCGCCGACATAGCTCTCCGGCGAGACGTGCAGCACGCATGCGCCGTAGCTTGTGCCGCTCATGCGCGCATCCGACACGCGCAGCATGTCGCGCACGCCCTGTTTGACGAGCTTGGTCGGGATCGGCATCATGCCCCATTCGGGCATGCCCGGTCCGCCCTTCGGCCCTGAGTTCTTCAGCACCAGAACATGGTCGGCCGTCACGTCGAGATCGTCGCGCTCGATCATGGCGGCCATGTGATTGTAGTCGTCGAACGCCAGCGCCGGCCCGCGATGCTTGAGCAGGCGCTTCTCCACGGCAGACGGTTTGATAATGGCGCCGCGCGGCGCCAGGTTGCCGAACAGCACGCCGGTCGCGGGCTCCGACGACACCGGATCGGTGACCGGATGGATCACGTCGCGCAGGTGCACTTTCGCGCCGTCGATGTTGTCCTTGAGAGGCTTGCCGGTCACGGTCATGCAGCGCAGTTCCAAGAGGCCGGAGAGCTCGCTCATCAGCGCGCGCAGGCCGCCGGCATAATAGAAATCCTCCATCAGGTATGCGCCCGAAGGACGCACATTCGCGATCACCGGCACCATGCGCGAGATCTTGTCGAAATCGGCGAGCGAAATCTGCGTCCCCGCGCGCTTTGCCATCGCGACCAGATGAATGATCGCGTTGGTCGAGCCGCCCATCGCCATGTGCACCTTGATGGCATTCTCGAACGCCGCCTGATCGAGGATCTTCTCGATGGTGAGGTCTTCCCACACCATCTCGACGATCCGGCGGCCGGATTGCGTCGCCATGCGGGGGTGATTGCTGTCGGCCGCGGGGATCGATGACGCGCCCGGCAGCGTCAGGCCCAAGGCCTCCGCGATCGCCATCATGGTGGCGGCCGTGCCCATGGTCATGCAAGTGCCGAACGAGCGCGCGATGCCGTTCTCGATCTCGTCCCAGTCGGCTTCGGTGATGTTGCCGGCGCGCTTCTCGTCCCAGTATTTCCACACGTCCGAGCCCGAGCCGAGCGCCTTGCCCTGCCAGTTGCCGCGCAGCATCGGGCCCGCCGGAACGTAAATCGTCGGCAGCCCCATGCTGATCGCGCCCATGATCAGGCCGGGCGTGGTCTTGTCGCAGCCGCCGAGCAGCACCGCGCCGTCGATCGGGTGCGAGCGCAGCAGCTCCTCGGTCTCCATCGCGAGGAAGTTGCGATAGAGCATGGTGGTGGGCTTCACCATCACTTCGGCAAGCGACATCGCGGGCAGCTCGATCGGGAATCCGCCGGCCTGCAGCACGCCGCGTTTCACCTCTTCGGCGCGCTGGCGCAGATGCGTGTGGCACGGGTTGATATCGCTCCAGGTGTTGATGATGCCGATCACCGGCCGCCCGGCCCAGTCGACCGTGTCGTAACCGACCTGGCGCAGCCGCGAGCGGTGGCCGAACGAACGCAGATCGCTCACCCCGAGCCAGCGATGGCTGCGGAGTTCTTCGGGGCGCTTGCGGGTGCTCATGATTTTCCTTGCTGGGATCAATCTGGCGAGACGGCGGAGAATTCCACGACCTGCGTTGACCGCTATTCGACCTTGGCGCCCGCGAACTCGACGACCTTCTTCCACTTGTCGGTTTCGGCCTGCACCACGGCGCCGAACTCGGCGGGCGTCGCGATGATCGGCACGGCGCCAAGTTCGGAGAGGCGTTGCAGGATCGCAGGCTCGGCAAGAATCTCGTTCACCGCCTTGTTGAGCACCGCGATGATGTCCGGCGGCGTCGCCTTCGGGACGCCGATGCCGAACCAGGCGCTTGCCTCGAAACCGCTCACCGTCTCGGCGACGGTCGGCACGTCGGGCAGTTCCTGCGAACGGGCCGCGGTCGTCACCGCAAGCGCGCGCAGCGAGCCCGCTTTGATGTGCTGGAGCACCGAGGGCATGTTGTCGAAGATCACTTGCACCTGACCGGCCAGCATGTCGGTCATCGCCGGCGCCGAGCCGCGATAGGGGACATGCTGCATGTCAACGCCGGCCATCGCCTTGAACATCTCGCCCGAGAGGTGCACCGAGGTGCCGTTGCCGGACGAGGCCATGTTGATTTTGCCGGGATTGGCTTTCGCATAGGCGATGAACTCCGCGACGGTTTTCGCCGGTACGCTCGGATGCACCGTCATCACGTTCGGCACGCGCGCGATGCCGACGACGGGCGCGATGTCGCGGATGAAATTGAAGTTGAGCTTGGCGTAGAGCGTGGCGTTGATCGCGTTCGCGGGGTTGACCAGCAAAATCGTGTAGCCGTCCGGCGGCGAATTGATGACCGCTTCGGTGCCGATATTGTTGCCCGCGCCCGGCTTGTTTTCGATCACGAATTGCTGGCCGAGCTTTTCCGAGAGCCGGTGGCCGATGAGCCGCGCCATGATGTCGGTCGCGCCGCCCGGCGGATAGCCGACCACCCAGCGCACCGGCCGCGTCGGATAGTCGAGCGCCAAGGCCACGCTGGCGCCGCCAAGCGACAGCGCGGCGAGGCACAGCGCAAACAGACCGAAATTCCGGCGCGAAATCATTACGTTTCCTCCAGCTTCCCTTCGCGGGCAATTATTGGACTATGTGATTTTGTTGGCGGCGGCTGTCAATGCGGTTGGGGTGTCGTGCGGCGGCGATGTCCAGATGGCACAGTGAAGCGGTTTACACCGTGCAGGGAGATGCGTCAGAGTGGAGATCGTTGGCGGTGTAGGTTGCCGTTGGAATTTTCCAAGTGGCAGTCGGGGAGATTGGCAATTCCAAAGACCGCAGATATCGGTGTTTTGACGGCGGCCGATTTCGAGCCGCGTTTGCACGATGAGTTTTCGCTCCGGGGCGCAAACGGCGAGATTGCGCTTCAGCTTTCGGAGGTCCGCAAACTGGGACAGGCGCGCCGAGCGGGCGGGGCCTTCTCGCTGCTCTTCCTGTCGGCGCCCGGGCCTGTCCTGCCGCAGGCGATATACCCGCTCACCCATCCGGGCCTGGGCACTGTCGAGCTGTTTCTGGTTCCGATCGGGCGAGTCGACGGCCGCAACGGCTACGAGGCGGTGTTTACCTGAAAAGGCACGACACTCAGCACACGCCGACGGACGCCTGATTTAGCCCGTCGATGATCAGCGCGCGCCACGCATTGCCTTTGCATGGATCGGTGTTCGGGATCCACCGGCTGCCGCCGAACCACGGCCCATTCAGGTTGCTGCTATTCCACCCGATACCGACAGGCTTGCCATCCGAGAGCTTGGCAACGTTGGTGAACCAGGGACGCCGCGAGTCGTTCAGGCCGAACGGCTGGTCGACACGGAATCCGATGAACTGCTCGATTGGCGCCACCAGCTTGTAGCGCAGGAAAAACTCATCCAGCGGCAAATTCCAATTGGGGATCGGAGCGGA
>JAXDOA010000367.1:0-5219 GCA_034669125.1 Hyphomicrobiales bacterium | reverse complement strand
TGCCAGGGCCCCGGCGTGCAGGTCGTCGCATTGGTGCCGGCGGCAGGGCCGGTCCCGCCGCCGAGCAGCGAGGTGACGCCCGACATCAGGGCTACCTCCACCTGCTGCGGGCAGATGAAATGGATGTGCGTGTCGAACCCGCCCGCCGTGAGGATCTTGCCCTCGCCCGCGATCACCTCGGTGCCGGGGCCGACGATGATGGTCACGCCCGGCTGGATATCCGGATTGCCGGCCTTGCCGATCGAATGAATTTTTCCTTCCTTCAGCCCGACGTCGGCCTTCACGATCCCCCAGTGATCGAGGATCAGCGCATTGGTGATGACGGTATCGACCGCGCCCTGCTTGTTGGTGACTTGGCTCTGCCCCATGCCGTCGCGGATCACCTTGCCGCCGCCGAACTTCACCTCCTCGCCATAGGTGGTGAAATCCTTCTCCACCTCGATGATGAGATCGGTGTCGGCGAGCCGCACGCGGTCACCCGTGGTCGGGCCGAACATGTCGGCGTAGATCGCGCGCTTCATTTTCACCGGCATGGCTCGCCCCTGTCGCAATTCGTCCCCAGTCTTATCCACCGGGCCTGTGAGTTATGCGGTTTCGATTGCGCCGAAATCCGCGTGCGTTATCCTGTCTCTCAGATGCTCGCGTTCGGTTCGCCGGATACGGGGATCGCCAAGACCAGATTGGTCTGGGTGCCGAAGCCGCTACCGGCGTCGCGCCACGTGATCGGTTTGATTTTGGTTCCCAGCAGCGGGTAGCAGCGCTGAGAGCGTGACGGGTGGGCGCAAGTCCGCCCGTCATCGCTTTTGGGGCGCCGCATCATCAGAACGCCCGCCCGTTGACGTGTCTCACCTTCAATGTCTCGGGCTCGACGCCGTCGAGGCAGCGCGCGTTGATGGCGACCATTTCGACGCCCTTCTGCGTGCCGCGCGCGAACGACTGGATGCCGCAGCTCGAGCAGAAGAGATGATCGATGACGTGCTTGTTGAACTGATATTCCGTCGTCTCGCCTTCGCCAGAGATAAGCTTGAAATTCTCGGCCGGGGTGAAGGCCAGCAATGAACCAAGCCGTCCGCAGCGCGAGCAATTGCAGGCGATCACTTCGCCGAGCTCAAGCGAAACCTCATAGCGCACTTTGCCGCACTGGCAGCCGCCGGTGTACTTGCTCATAACTTGCCCATCACGTCGCCGCGAAATCCATAGACCGCGCGCTTGCCGGCGAGCGCGACGAGCGTGACATCGCGCGTCTGGCCCGGCTCGAAGCGCACCGCGGTGCCGGCCGCGATGTCGAGGCGTGTGCCGCGTGCCTTCTTGCGGTCGAACTTCAGCGCCGGATTGGTCTCGAAGAAGTGGTAGTGCGAACCGACCTGGATCGGCCGGTCGCCCGTGTTGGTGACGCTCAAGGTCACGGTCTTGCGGCCGGCGTTCAATTCGATCTCGCCGTCCTTGATGAACATCTCGCCGGGGATCATGCCGCAAACTCCGGTTACCCTCTCCCCTTGTGGGAGAGGGTGGCGAGCGAAGCGAGCCGGGTGAGGGGTCGCTTGACTTCGCTCAACACAAGAAACCCCTCAGCCGCCTCGGGCTGCGCCCTCGGCACCCTCTCCCACAAGGGGAGAGGGAAGAAAGCAAGCTTCACCGTATCGGCTCGTGCACGGTGACCAGCTTCGTCCCGTCCGGGAACGTCGCCTCGACCTGCACGTCGTGAATCATTTCCGGAATGCCATCCATCACCTGCGCCCGCGTGAGCACCTGCGCGCCCGTTTGCATCAGCTCGGCAACGGTACGGCCGTCGCGCGCGCCTTCGAGGATGAAATCGGTGATTAGCGCGACCGCCTCCGGGTGATTGAGCTTGACGCCGCGTTCGAGCCGCCGCCGCGCCACCATGGCGGCGACCGAAATCAGCAGCTTGTCCTTCTCACGCGGCGTCAGGTTCATCGCATCGTTCCGTCAATTGGTCCAGATGCGCGGCAGCGTACCGCGCACCGCCGTCATAACATGCACGAGGTCGTGCCGTAACGCCGCGCCGTCGGCTGCGCACAGCCGCACCGCCGCGATGCCGTTCCAGGCGGACGCGCCGACTTCGCCGATGAATTGGTCTTGCAGCCCGCGCACTTTCTCCATCACAGAGTCGTTGCCCGGCACAATCAGCACCGTCGCGACCGCGATGCCGCCTTTGGCGACGGCGGGTTCCGCAAGCCGGGCCGCAATCGCGCCGTCGAGCCGCACGCTCTCCGCATAGATGAGCCGGCCAGCCCGCCGCACGCGCCAGCGGTCGAACAGCGCGCCCTCGTCTACGGACTCGCCCATGCCGGAACGGCCGAACACAATGGCTTCGGCGAGAAACAGGCGGGCATCGGGCGCAAGGCTGACGTCGATGGTGCGAGACAGCCGCGCCCGGTCGAACAGAATCGTCTCCTGCGGCAGCCAGGCGAGCGTCGCGCCGGCCGCGACATCGAGCTTCACGCCGATGGTCGAATCCGGCCCGAGGGTGCGGTAGACCTTTTCGGCCGCAGCCGTGGTGACGACGAGGCTAGTCCCCTGCCTCGCCGCAATGTCGAGATCGAAGCGGTCACCGCCCGCGACGCCACCGGCCGTATTGATCAGCACGGCTTCAAGCTCGGCGGCCGGCGATCCGGGACAACGCACACGCAGCGATCCCGCCTCGTGCACTTCGGCGCGCCGCGTCTTGCCGGCGACGGACTTGACCGAGAACGCAACCGACGCGAAGGCACGATTGGCGGCGAAGATGGTCTCGCTCTTCGCCGCCAACGTGGTCACGTCCGCCCCTTCCTCTCTTGTCATGGCCGGGCTTGTCCCGGCCATCCCGCTTAGGAGGGTTCGCCCTCTCTATCGGGATCACCGGGTCTCGCGCCTTCGGCGCGGCCCGGTGATGACGCTAGATCGCCATCGCGCGCTTGAGCGCCGCCTCATCGAGGCTCGCGCGATCCGACGAATAGATCACCTGCCCGCGGTCCATCACCAGGAAATTGTCGCCCAGTTCCTGCGCAAAATCGAGATACTGCTCCACCAGGATGATCGCAATCTGCCCGAGATTGCGCAGATAGCCGATCGCGCGGCCGATGTCCTTGATGATCGATGGCTGGATGCCTTCGGTCGGCTCGTCGAGCAGCAGGAGCCGCGGCCGCATCACGAGCGCGCGGCCGATTGCGAGCTGCTGCTGCTGCCCGCCGGACAGATCGCCGCCGCGCCGCCGCAGCATGCTGTTCAGCACGGGAAAGAGCGAGAACACGTCGTCCGGAATGCTGCGTTGATCGCGCTTGAGCGGCGCAAAGCCGGTCTGAAGATTTTCCTCCACCGTCAGCAGCGGGAAGATCTCGCGGCCCTGCGGCACATAGGCGATGCCGCGCCGCGCGCGATCCGCGGGTTTGAGCGCGGTGACGTCCTGCCCTTCCCACACGATCGAACCGCTCGACACCGGATGCTGCCCCATCAGCGCATCGAGCAGGCTGGTCTTGCCCACGCCATTGCGCCCGAGCACGCAGGTCACCTTGCCGGGCTCGGCCTTCATGCTGATGCCGCGCAGCGCCTGCGCGGCGCCGTAATGCAGATTGATCGCGTTGACTTCGAGCATCTATTTTTTCCTGCGCATGATCTTAATCCGAAAACCGGTTCCCACTTTTCGGGATCATGCGCGTCAGCGCCCCAAATACACTTCGACGACCCGCTCGTTCTGCGACACCTGATCGATCGTACCCTCAGCCAGCACCGAGCCCTCATGCAGGCAGGTGACCTTCACGCCAAGCTCGCGCACGAAGGTCATGTCGTGCTCGACCACCACCACGGTCTTGTGCTGGTTGATCTCTCTGAGCAGCTCCGCGGTCTGGTGGGTCTCGACATCGGTCATGCCGGCGACCGGCTCGTCCACCAGCAGCAATTTCGGATCCTGCGCCAGCAGCATGCCGATCTCGAGCCACTGCTTCTGCCCATGCGACAGGCTGCCGGCCACGCGCGAACGCACCGCGCCGAGCCGGATGATGCCGAGGATCTCGTTGATGCGCTGCTGCTCGGGTGCGGTCTCGCGCCACAGCAACGTCTTGCGCGCCTGCCGCTCGCCTTTCAGCGCAAGCCGCAGATTGTCTTCGACCGTATGCATGTCGAACACGGTCGGCTTCTGAAACTTGCGCCCGATGCCAAGTTCGGCGATCTGCGTCTCGTCGAGCTTGGTCAGGTCATAGGCGCCGCCGTCGAAATAGACGTCGCCTTTGTCTGGCCGGGTCTTGCCGGTGATGATGTCCATCATCGTGGTCTTGCCGGCGCCGTTCGGACCGATGATGGCGCGCATTTCGCCCGGCTCGATCGTCAGCGAGAGATTGTTGATAGCGCGGAAGCCGTCGAACGAGACCGATACGGCGTCGAGATAAAGCAGCGCGGATGTGGTGCGGGTCTCCATCGCCTACTCCGCCGGCTTCGCGACAGCGTCGGCTGCGGCCCGGTCGCCCGCGTCCCGCTCCTTACGCTCGCGGTAGCGGCCCCAGTAATGCCGGACGGTGCCGACAATGCCGCGCGGCAGCAGCAGCGTGACCAGCACGAACAGACTGCCGAGCACGAACAGCCAGTACGGCGCGAGCGCGCCGGAGGTGAACGTGGTCTTGCCGTAGTTGACGACCACGGCGCCGAGCGCGGCGCCGATCAGCGTGCCGCGCCCACCGACCGCGACCCAGATCACGGCTTCGATCGAGTTCGCCGGGGCGAACTCGCTCGGATTGATGATGCCGACCTGGGGCACGTAGAGCGCACCCGCTACTCCCGCCATGCAGGCCGAGAGCGTGAACACAAACAGCTTGTAGTTCTCGACCCGATAGCCGAGGAAGCGCGTGCGCGATTCCGCGTCGCGGATCGAGATCAGCACCATGCCCAGTTTCGACGACACGATGGTACGGCAGATCAGGAAGCCGATGATCAGCGCGAGAACCGAAATCGCGAACAGCGCGGCACGCGTCGACTGCGCCTGCACGTTGAAGCCGAGGATGTCCTTGAAGTCGGTCAGCCCGTTGTTGCCGCCGAAGCCGAAATTGTTGCGGAAGAAGGCGAGCGTGAGCGCGAACGTAAGCGCCTGCGTGATGATCGAGAGATAGACGCCGGTGACGCGCGAGCGGAACGCGAACCAGCCGAACACGAAGGCGAGTACGCCGGGAACCAACACGACCATCAGCAGCGCGTAAGCGAAATGGTTGAAGCCGTACCAGTAGACCGGCAAT
>JAXDOA010000366.1:0-4821 GCA_034669125.1 Hyphomicrobiales bacterium | reverse complement strand
TCGAACGCGCTCGTCCGCCTAATGTTGCAATGCAGCAATGATTTGACAAGAGCGAGGCACGAGCAATGCTTACTCATAGTGAATCAGGCACATAGGCACGCATGGCAGCTATGCTGCAATGCGAGATAATTGCTGAAATTTAATTCACCGCCTGCCCGCGATCCGCGCGAATGCAAAAACGAAGCAGCCGGCGCGAGGCCGGCTGCTTCTGGGGTGAACCGGCGCGGGGGGAAACGCCGGTTCCGCGGGGGCTCGTGTGATTGTTTAGTAGCCACCGCCCGCATACGGCGAGGACGCGCGGTCGGCGCGGTCGACATCGATTTCGGTCGGGCCCCAGTAGCTGGAGCTGGGCTGCTCGTTGATCACGCCAGCGTTGCGGCCCTGCTGCAGCCGGACCGGCGCAGACTGCAGCTTGCCGCGCGGAGCGGTCGCTTGCGGCGCCTGCGCAATCGGATTGGCAAGGTGCGGATAGCGATTGGCCAGGTTTGGGTCGAAGCCCTGGGCCATCGCAACGGAGCTCGTGGCTGCAAACAGCGTAGCGGCGAGCGCGATCTTGGTCTTGGTCAACATTGTCGTAGCTCCTCGAAGTTGTGAGTCTGCTGTTGTTGAAGTCGTGCTTTTCTCGCGACTCCCTCGGCGAGATCTCTGCCCCGTCGATACACGGAAGCTATGGATGCGCAGGCCAGTTGCCAGTCACGAGACGCGGCGCGCGATCACGGGATCGGTGAACGAGTTGTGATCGCTGACTGTGCACAAAAAATTCGCTGCTGTTTGCGGCGACAAAGTGCAAGGACGTTCTGGAAATCCCGCGTGCGAAAGAAAATGCGCGCGTTTGGATGACGGCTTCGTAATCTTTAGCGCGCCGTGCAATTCGGCACGGGAGATCGGGCATGAATGCATTGCGCGCAACGGGCAGTTCAAAAAAACGAAACAGCCATCATGGCTTTGGATGTGACGCAGCGAAACGGCCCCGCAAAAAAGGAAACAGCCGGCGGGGGACGCCGGCTGTTTCTGGGTGAACTGGCGCGGGGGAGAACGCCAGTTCGGGGACGCTTGGTTTAGTAGCCGCCGCCCGCAGACGGGTTGGACGCGCGGTCGAAGCTGGCCTGCGACTCGATGGCGCTCGGGCGACCGGTCAGCGCGACATTGCGGCTTTCCAGCACCTGCGACGAATGCTGCTGCGCAAGCGGCGCCGCATAGGCGGGATAACGGTTGGCGAGGTTGCCGTCGAAATCCTGGGCCATCGCCACAGAGGCGGTGCCGAGAACCAGGGCAGTGATAAGTGCGGTCTTGGTGATCATTGTCGTATCTCCTGTTTGAGTCTGGTTGATGTGAAGCCGAATTTTCTTCTTCATCGACTTCTTCGTCGGAGACTTCGTCGCCCGACTGATGGCGCTGAGATACGGATCGCACCGATCAATAGGAAATCACGAGACAGAGCCTGGAATCACGAAATCCGTGAAACGGATGTGATCGGCATGTCGTCAATTTCGCTCGCGTATCGCGATTGTATCGTGTGTGTCGCCGGGCTGAGAACATTCCGCGAAAATCGGAGACGATCGCGTCACACGCACGCGTCTCGGGGCGCTCCGTTCACCAAATCTCGCGTGCGAAACACAAAAGCTTGAATAGGAGCGTGCGCCGGGCTCAACTGCGGCCTCATCAAGGCAGCCAATCGAGCGCATTTACAGGACGCATGCGCAACGGCATACCTGACGTGCCGTCCGCCCACTGCGCCCAACCGAATGCCTTCAACCGTCACCGAACGTTACGCCGTCCTCGTTGCCGAAGGCGAGATCGAGCGCGATCCCGCGCAGGTGGCGCTCGCGGCGAAATTCACGCGGCTGGAAGAGCGGCTCGCGCAGCACCGGCTGTCGCGCAAGTCCTCGCAACTCGGCTGGCTGTTTGGCAAGAACGCCAGGCAGGAAGGTCCGATCAAAGGCCTCTACATTTACGGCGACGTCGGGCGCGGCAAGACCATGCTGATGGATCTGCTCTTCGCCGCGAGCGCGGTGAAGCGCAAACGCCGCGTGCACTTTCACGAGTTCATGGCCGACGTGCACGAGCGTCTCAGTGACGTGCGCCACAAGATCAAATCCGGCGCGCTCGCCGACGACGATCCGATCAAGCTGGTCGCGGCCGCGCTCGCCGAGGAAGCGTGGCTGCTCTGCTTCGACGAATTCCACGTCACCGATATCGCGGACGCGATGATCCTCGGGCGCCTGTTCACGCGGCTGTTCGAGGCGGGCGTCGTGGTGGTCGCCACGTCGAACGTCGATCCGGACGAGCTCTACAAAGACGGGCTCAATCGCGCGCTGTTTACTCCCTTCATCGCGCTGTTGCGCCAGCACATGGAGGTGGTGCGGCTGGAGGCGCCGAAGGATTTCCGCCTCGAAAAGCTCTCAAGCCAGCCGGTCTGGTACGTGCCGGCCGACGAGGATGCCGAAGTCGCGCTCGACAACGCATGGCAGCGCCTCACCGGCATGCTGTCCGGGGAGCCCTGCGAGATCGCCGCCAAGGGACGCGTCATTCGCGTGCCGGAAGCCGCGAAGGGTGTTGCACGTTTTTCCTTCCGCCAGCTCTGCGAGCAGCCGCTCGGCGCGAGCGACTATCTGCGCATCGCGCGCGAATTTCACACGCTGATCCTCGAAGGCGTTCCGGTGATGGACTATCCGCAGCGCAACGAGGCCAAGCGCTTCATCGCGCTGATCGACACGCTTTACGACAACGGCGTGAAGCTGGTGGCCTCGGCCGCCGCCGAGCCGAGCGAGCTCTATCTTGGCGTCGAGGGCTACGAGGCGAACGAATTCAAGCGCACCGCCTCGCGCCTGATCGAAATGCGCTCGAGCGAATATCTTTCATTGCCGCACGGCCACAATGTCCGCGGCGCGACGGGCTCGACCGAGGGGATCGTCGAAACCTGACTTTCCGCGATCCGACTCAACGATCTTGCGGCATATTGGGGCACGATCCGGAGCCCGATCATGACCGACAAGACTGAACACCCAGCCGCAGCGTCCGCGAAGCCCGCCCGCCGCCGTCCGCGCCCGCATTGCGCGATTTGCGGCGAGGAGGCACACCAGCCCGTGGAGTTCGGGATGATCCGGCCGGCAATCGCGGAGGCGATACTTGCCGATCATCCCGGCCTCACAGCGGACTCCGCCATCTGCCGCAAACACCTGATCGCCTATCGCACGCGCTACATCGAGGACATGCTGGCGCGCGAGCGCGGCGAGGTGTCCGACCTCGAACGCCAGGTGGTCGAAAGCGTCGCGCGCGAGGAAACCATCAGCCGCAATGTCGAAGCGGCCTACGACGACAAGCGCACACTCGGCGAGCGCGCCGCCGATGTGGTGGCGGAGTTCGGCGGTAGCTGGAATTTCATCGGCATCTTCGCGATCGTCATGGCCGTGTGGATGGGGTTCAATGTCTGGGCCGCGACGCGAGCGGTTTTCGATCCCTACCCGTTCATCCTGCTCAATCTCGTATTGTCATGCCTCGCCGCCATCCAGGCGCCGATCATTATGATGAGCCAGAAGCGGCAGGAGACGAAGGACCGCCTGCGTTCTGAGAACGACTACCGGGTAAACCTGAAGGCCGAACTGGAAATCCGGAACCTGCACGATAAGATGGACCACCTCATCCACCAGCAATGGGAACGGCTCGCCGAAATCCAGCAGATCCAGCTTGAGATGATGCAGGATATGGTGTCGCCGCGACGATGATTTCCGCGCTCCCGCCCGGCCGTTCTGGCGGCTTGAACGGCCCCGGCGAAAGGGCTAATGACGCAGCGCAGCACGCACTTCCTCGCTGCCGGGTTCAAGGACATTTCCCAACATGGCGCGCAAGAAAATTGCATTGATCGGCTCGGGCCAGATCGGCGGCACGCTCGCTCACCTGATCGGCCTCAAAGAGCTTGGCGATGTCGTGATGTTCGACATCATGGAAGGCATCCCGCAGGGCAAGTCGCTCGACATCGCGGAATCCTCACCGGTCGAAGGGTTCGACGCGAAATACGGCGGCACCAACTCGTATGAGGGCATCGAAGGCGCCGACGTGTGCATCGTCACCGCCGGCGTGCCGCGCAAGGCGGGCATGAGCCGCGACGATCTGCTCGGCATCAATCTCAAGGTGATGGATCAGGTCGGCGCCGGCATCAAGAAATACGCGCCCAATGCTTTCGTTATCTGCATCACCAACCCGCTCGACGCCATGGTGTGGGCGCTGCAGAAGTGTTGCGGCCTGCCGAAAAACATGGTGGTCGGCATGGCGGGCGTGCTCGACTCGGCGCGTTTCCGCTACTTCCTCGCCGACGAGTTCGACGTGTCGGTGAAGGACGTGAGCGCGATGACGCTCGGCGGTCATGGCGACGACATGGTGCCGCTCACCCGTTATTCGACGGTCGGCGGTGTTCCGCTGCCCGATCTCGTCAAGATGGGCTGGACCACGCAGGCGCGCCTCGACGCCATCGTCGAGCGCACCCGCAAGGGCGGCGGCGAAATCGTCAATCTGTTGAAGACGGGCTCGGCCTTCTATGCGCCGGCGGCGTCGGCGATCGCGATGGCCGAGTCCTACCTCAAGCACCAGCGGCGCGTGCTGCCGGCGGCGGCGCATCTGACCGGCCAATACGGCGTCCATGACGCCTATATCGGCGTGCCGGTGGTGATCGGATCGAAGGGCGTCGAGCGTGTGATGGAGCTGGAGTTCAACGGCGCCGAGCGCGAGATGTTCGACAAGTCGGTGACGGCCGTACGGACGCTCATCGACGCCTGCACCAAGATCGCGCCGCAACTCGGCAAGTAACGCGACCTTCGTCACGCG
>JAXDOA010000365.1:0-6519 GCA_034669125.1 Hyphomicrobiales bacterium | reverse complement strand
CTCCGACGCGAGGAAGGGGCGGGCCGCGCGAGCGGCCCGCCCCAATCAGACTTCAACGCGCTTGATGGACAGGCTCTTGAGATACGCGGCGGGATTCTCCGGATCGAACACCTTGCCGTCGAAGAATGTCTCCTTGCCGCGCGATGCGCTCGCGGGGATGTCGGACGCGGGCAGCGAGAGCTCCTTGGCGGCTTCGCGCCACAGGTCCTCGCGGTTCACCTTGTCGACCAGCGCCTTGACGTCGGTCGAGTTCTCGAACTTGCCCCAGCGGATGTCCTCGGTAACGAACCACGCGTCATGGCTCTTGAACGGATACGAGGCGTGCTCGCTCCAGAACTTCATGTATTCGCGGGTGCCCTTGGCGACGCGGCCGTTGCCGTAGTTGATGTCGCCCTTGAGGCGGCCGGTGATGTCGGCGACGGGCACGTTGTACCATTGCCGCTTGCCGACGATCGCGGCGAGCTCGTCCTTGTTCTCCATTTTCTCGCACCACTGCTGCGCTTCCATCACGGCCATCAGGATGGCTTTGGCGGCATTCGGATTCTTGTCGACCCAGGCGGCGCGCAGCCCGAGCGCCTTTTCGGGATGCTTCGACCAGACTTCCCCGGTGGTGCACGCGGTGAAGCCGATGCCCTGGTTGACGAGCTGTTCGTTCCACGGCTCGCCGACGCAGAACGCGTCCATGTTGCCGACCTTCATGTTCGCCACCATTTGCGGCGGCGGCACCACGATGGTGGCGATGTCCTTGTCGGGATCGATGCCGCCGGCCGCGAGCCAGTAGCGGATCCACAGATCGTGCGTGCCGCCCGGGAACGTCATTGCGACGTTGACCTTCTTGCCCTCCGCGATCTTCTTCGCGAATGCGGCCTTCAGCGGCGAGGCGTCGTTGGTGACCTTGAGGTCCTTGTATTCCTGCGCGACCGAGATCGCCTGCGCATCGAGGTTGAGGCGCGCCAGCAGGTACATCGGCGTCGGCACGTTGTTCTGCGTCACCTTGCCGGTGGAGATCAGGTAGGGCATCGGCGAAAGGATGTGCGCGCCGTCGATGCCGTTGTTCTCGGAGCCGAGCACCAGACTGTCGCGCGTCGCGCCCCATGAGGCCTGCTTGGCGACCTCGACGTCGGGCATGCCGTGCTTGGCGAACAGGCCTTTCTCCTTGGCGATCACCAGCGCGGAGGCATCCATCAGCGCGATGTAGCCGAGGATCGCCTTGGTGGTTTCCGGCGCAGCGGCCTGCGCGATGTGAACGCCGAATGGAAATTGCGCGCCGATCGTGGCCATCAACACACTCGCCCCGGTGCTCTTCAGCAGCGTGCGCCGGGTCATCCGGCCCGTCCCAGTTTTCATCGTCATGGCGGTGTCGTTCCCTTTTTCGCCAACAAAAAAGCCGCAGCCTGAGAGGCGCGTTGAAGCGCTTCGTCAGAGCAGCGGCGTTGCCTGTCGGCCCGTCATTGGACCCATGGCGCCGTCATGTGACCGCGCCGATCGGTCCTTTCCTTACAAGTGGCGTGCCAAGTCACTGACGCGGAAATAATGTTTTGAAATCAATGGGAAAGAAGGAACTGCCGCATCCGATGGCAGCGCTGATTGCCGCGGTTCGCCGCAATCGGAGTCAAGAGTTGCGAAGTTATTGTGCAGTGCGAAAAATTAGGCAACCGGGACTACTGCGTGGGAATGCCCGCGGCCTTGACCAGCGCGACGTTCGCCTCGATGTCGTCGCGGACGAATTTCGCGAACTCCGGCTGAGCAAGCGGCAGCGGCTCGACGCCGAGGGTCGCAAGCCGCGCCTTCACGGCGTCCGTTTGCAGTGCTTTGGCGGTCTCCTGATAGAGCTTCGTGACGATGTCGCGCGGAGTCTTCGCCGGCAGATACATGCCGGTGTAGAAGGCATACACGGACTCCGCCGGCAGACCGCTCTCGATCGTCGTCGGCACATCAGGCAGCAGCCCGATGCGTTTGTGTGCGCTGACCGCGAGCGCAACGAGCGTCCCCTCGCGGATCTGCGGCACGGTCGTCGACGTGAGCTGCACGCTGAAGTCCGACCGTCCGGCGATCACGTCGGTGACGGCCTCCGAGGCGCCCTTGAACGGAATGTGCTGCGCTTCGAAGCCGGCGCTCGCGCGCAGGCGTTCGGCGCCGAAATGCGATGCCGACCCGACACCCGCGGTCGAATAGTTGAGCGAGCCGGGCTTGCCCTTGCCGGCCGCGATCAGGTCGCCCAGCGTCTTGTATCCCTTGGCGGGCGCGCCGACGATCACGAGCGGCTGCTGGCCGAGCGCGATCACCGGAACGAAATCGTTCAGCGAGTCATAGGGGAGCTTGGAATAGAGCGCATGCGCGCTCGCGAACGCGCCATAGATCAACATCGTGTAGCCGTCGGGCGCAGCCTTCGCGACCATGTTGGCGCCGATCGTACCGCCGGCGCCGGGGCGGTTCTCGACGATGACGTTCTGTCCGAGCTGCTTGCCGACCTGATCCATCACCACGCGCGCGACGATGTCGCTCGCGCTCCCTGCCCCGAGCGGAACGATCACGGTGATGTTGCGCGCCGGCCAGCCCTGCGCGGAGGCGATGCTCGAGAGGGCGATTGCGAACGGTACAAGCAACACGAGAAGGCTCAACGCGCGGCGCTGGATCATGGGCGTGTCCTCTCGATTTTCCACGATTGTCGGTCACTTCGCGGGTTTCGGCAACATGCGGAGCGCGTCAGCCCATGCGCTTGATCGTCCACGCCGCCAGATGCGCTTCGATATCGTTTGCATCGAATGCCGGGCCTGCGAACGCCCCGATGCCGTCTGCGGGTTCGCCGGGGAAGGGCGCAGCGGGCTTGCCAACTGCCGCATCGTAGAGGTCGGGCCGCCACACGGCCTTTGCGAGCGCAAGCATCTCGCGCGAGAGCGGTGCCTGCCCCCAGCGCACCATCTGCGCGTAGAGCCAGGCGGCCTGCACGGGATCGGGACGCGCCGCGCCGGCGCGCCCGACCAGCAGATAGCGCGGATCGTTGCGATAGATGCCGCCGGGCGAAACCTTCATGTGCCCGTCGAGCGTGCGGCGGATCACCTCGGGCGCCACACCGATGCGGTTTGGCGCCGCGAGCAATGCGGCCACTTCGTCGCGGTTGTTCACGTCCTCGACGAAATCCGCCGCCTGGCTGTGTGCGCGCACCAGCCGCGCGAGCACATCCGGATTCTCCTCGGCCCAGCGCTGGCGCACGCCGAGGAGTTTCTCGGCGGCGCGGATGAGAATCTCCGAGACGAAATGCAGGATGTGGCCGATGCCGAGATCGACGGCGACCGAATTCCACGGCGCGCCGACGCAGAACGCATCGACGTGCCCGTTCTGCAGGCTCTCCACCATGTAGGGCGGCGGCAGCACGACAAGCCGCACGTCCTCGTCCGGATCGACACCGCCCGCCGCCATCCAGAAGCGCAGGTGATAGTTGTGCGTTGAGAATGGAAAAGTCATCCCGAAGGTGAGCGGCTCTTCGTCTTGCGCCTTGCGGCGCGCCACCACGCGGGCGAGCGCCCGCGCCGACACCATGGGATCGCGGATGGCGCCCTCGGCCGCGTCGCGCAGCGCCGCATGCAGCGCGGGCGATACCGTGATGGCGTTGCCGTTCACGCCCAATCCAAACGGCGCGACGATCGGCACCTTGATGTGGCCGAGCCCCAGGCTCGACGCGATCGCCACCGGCGCGATCAGGTGCGCGGCGTCGAACAGCCCGATGTTGAGCTTGTCGCGCACGTTCGACCACGACACCTCCCGCACCAGTTCGATGTCCAAACCTTGCGCCGCGCAAAATCCCTTGTCGACCGCGATCAGCAGCGCGGTCGCGTCGGCCAGCGGAATGAATCCGATGCGCAGCCGGTCGCTCATTTGAACATCTCCGCCGCCATGATCACGGATTGCGCCACCTCGGCAATCTTGCGGTTTTCGTTCATCGCGGTCTTGCGCAAGAGCGCATAGGCCTCCTCCTCGGTGAGCTTCTTCATCTTCATCAGGATGCCCTTGGCGCGATCGATCACCTTGCGGTCTTCAAGCGCGCTTTTGGCGCGGTCGAGTTCGCCCTGCAGCCGCGAGAAGGCATTGAAGCGCGAGACGCACAGATCGAGGATGGTCTTGATGCGCTCCTTCTGCAGGTTGCCGACGATGTAGGCCGACACGCCGGCATCGACCGAGGCCTGGATCGACGCCGTATCGCTCTGGTCGACGAACATCGCGATCGGGCGCTTCACGGCGCGGCTCACCTGGAACATCTGCTCCAGCTCGTCGCGGCTCGGGTTTTCCAGATCGATCAGGATGACGTCGGGATCGAGCGCATAGACGCGCGCGAGCAGGCCCGTGCGCTCCGGTGATGTGCGTGACATTGGTGTGCCCGGCCTCGCGCAACCCATCCGCCAAGATGGCGGCGCGGATCGGATTCTCGTCGACAATGGCAATTTTGAGCGAGGCATCCATCAGGTCACGCGGCCGGGCCCGGCGATCCTAACGGGGATTGTGCAGTGCGGTAAAGGCCGGGAGGCGGAGTGAAATAAGGAGTGCCTGCCTTATCCGGCTCTTCGCCGCCGGGGCGGGCCGCGATCGGGCACGAACCGCGGGTTCTCGGCACAGTAGCCGCCCGCGCCGCTGGCGGTCGCCAGACACGCGGCGAACGAGGGATAGCCACAGTTGGTAAAATTGCGATCGTAAAGACAGAACGGACCCTGCCGGTCGAAGCCAAAGGTCCAGCCGCCGAGCAGCGTCGCGGCCGAAAGCGCGCCAACGATTGCGAGGATCCGGGTCATCATTTGGCCTCATGTTGCGGCGTCGCCGCGCCCTCATGAGCACGGCTTTGTGGCATGGGCAAGGGTCAGCGTTTGCGCCGCGCCGGATTGTCATTGGCGCCGATCGTGCGCGCACTGCGCCGGAGCGCATCCTTCAGGTCGACCGGCCGGCCGTGCTTCGCGAGCAGATCCGCGAAGGCCTCGTCGGCAAGCTCCTGGAAGGATTTCATGCTGTCGCGCGAATAAAGATCGAGCGCCATCCAGGTGGCGCGGTCGAACGCGACGCGCTTGCCGATCTCCGGCCGCGCTTTCGATTCTGCCGGGCGCTTTGCCATGGCGATGCCGTTACCGGAACGGCGGAGCGGGTTCAAGCTCGCCGCGGCGGCGCGTTCAGGGCTTCAGGCCGTTGACCTTCGCGACGAAGGCACGCACCTCGGGCATGATCTCGGGCAAGAGCGCGCGCACCTGTTCGGGCGACATGCCGGGCCGCACGCGCGGATGATAAAGAATGTTCAGGATGTATTGGTCGTAGACGTCGAAGTAACCCATCTGCACCGCATCGTTGAACATGGTCCACGGCACCTTGTCGGTGTCGTTGATGGGACCGAGCGATTGCAGCAGCTCTTCATAGATGCAGTCGTAGAAAATGAAATCGCCGCGGTCGGCCACCACGAACACGTCCGAATGCACGATGCGCAGCTCCGCATCCTTGCGGAAGCCCGACAGGCACTGCGGCTCGAGCGACTTCTGAATCCTGCGCGCGCGGTCCTTGCCGAAAGCGGCGCGCAAGGCGGGCGCGAGGTCGCGCTCGTTCAACAGCCGCACCACCACGTTCGCGGCCTCCCGGTCGGGCGTGACCGCGATGTCGAGATGCTGCACGCGCGCCTTGATGTCGGCGACCACGCTGGCTACTTGCGCGCCGCGGTCGGGCTTGGCGCGATTCTCGACGAACACGCGCACCGGAACGACATACCGGCGGATGCCGTCGACACGGCCCGCAATGCGCATCTCGGCGCCGAACGTGGTCCGAAAGAAGCCGTCGAAAATTTGAGCGTCGGTGAATGTCTTGCGTTCGGCGGCGCGCCGCTTGGCGATTTCAGGGTGTTCGGCGTGCGCCGATGGCGCCGCGAGGCAGGCGGAGGCGATCAATGCGGCGCCCAGGAAAGCTCGCGCGCGCCGCAACCCTGTCACGTCGCCGATGACAGCCGCGAGGAGCGCGCCTGCAGCGCGCGAATGCGATCCGCAAGGCTGCCCTTGCCGTCTTCGCCATTGGTGTTCGCGGGCTGCACGATGACGGGCTTGCCGGAGCCGTTCGTGCCTGGCGCATGCTCAGGCGCGGCGAGAATTGTGTCGATGGTGGAGCCGGGGCCTTCCAGCACGGAGGTGAGGCGCGCGACTTCCGCCGCAACGTCATTGATGCGCTCGCGCAGAAGCGCGTTCTCGACCCGCTCGGAAGCCCATGTGGCTTCCGCCTCCCGCTTCATCGCGGACAATTCGCGCTGCAGCTTGGCGCGGTCTTCGCGGGCGCGCTCCAACTGGCTTTCGGCGAGCGTCTTCTCGGCGCGCAGCGCCTCGGTGGCGGTGCCGTGGCGCCGCTCGATGGTGCCGAGTTCCTGGCGCAGATCGGCCTCGATGCGGCGCGCGGAATCGACATCGACACGCAGCTGGTCGCGCTCGCGCTCGCGGTCGGCGAGCACGCGCGACTGCTCGGTCAGCCGCATCTCCATATCGGCGATGCGCCGGCCCATGATCTCGG
>JAXDOA010000364.1:0-4121 GCA_034669125.1 Hyphomicrobiales bacterium | reverse complement strand
CTCGTCATGACGCGCAGCTTTCCGATGTCGCGGCTGATGCCGATGCTGATCGATACCGCCTCGCTGTGCGGCGCAATCCTGCTCATCATCGGCGCCGCGACCGCGATGGCGTGGGCGCTGACGCAATCCGGCTTCTCGCGCGATCTCGCCGCCGCCATGACGGGACTACCCGGCGGCGCGGTGACGTTCATGATCGTGTCGATTGTTGCGTTTGTGGTGCTCGGCTCGGTGCTCGAGGGCATTCCGGCGATCGTGCTGTTCGGGCCGCTGCTGTTTCCGATCGCGCGCCAGATCGGCATCCACGAAGTCCACTATTCGATGGTGGTCATTCTGGCGATGGGCATCGGGTTGTTCGCGCCGCCCTTTGGCGTCGGCTACTACGCGGCGTGCGCCATTGGCCGGGTCAATCCTGACGAAGGGATGCGAGCCATCTGGCCCTATCTGTTTGCGCTGTTGATCGGCTTGCTGGTCGTCGCCGCTGTGCCGTGGATCTCAATTGGATTCTTGTGACACTCGCGGTGCTTCACCCTGTCGCATGCGACGAAAGTTCATGGCGTTTTTGACATTACGCAATGTTAACTTGCCCGGTGCACGCGCGCATGGCGGGATGAGCGCGCAACTGCCGACGCGCAATCGTCGCCCCCGCGCGTCGTCGGAAGCAGACAGCGGGATCGTGCTTCGGCGCGGTCCCGCTTTTCGTTTTGTTATTTACGCGCCCCCGCCGGCGCCACGTCCACGCCGACAAGCCTGGCACGCGAAATCGCTTCCGCAATCAACCCTGAGGTCCGCGCCTCGTCGATGAGGCGATTGACGATCGCGAGCTTTGCGGCATCGCCCTTGGCGACAACGATCGCCTGTTCGACGCCGTAGAAGCTGTCTGGCAGGAGCCGCAGCCCCGGCGTCTTGGCCACCGCCTCGCTCATGCGCTGGCGGTTGCCGCCATACACGTCGACCTCGCCGGAGGTCAGCATCTTCATCGCGATCTCGGAGCTGCCCGCCGAATTGCGCTTGAGCGTTGCGTGCTTGAGCGTGCGGGTGAGGAAAAAGTCGCCGGCATCGCGCTCGCCGACGCCGACACGAATCCCGGGCTTGTCCACGTCCGCGCTGACGCGGATGCTCGAGCCTTCCGGCACCGCATACGCGTTTTGCACCACCTCGTAGGCCTGCGCGAAGTCGACCTCGGCGGCGCGGATGGGATCGAAGGCGACAAAACCGATATCTGCCGCGCCGGACTTCACGCTTTCGATCACGGCCGGCCCATTCGCCACGCCCGAGATGGCGAGGGGGACGCCGAGCTTTCCCGCCATCATGCGCGCAATCTCGGCCGCGGGCCCGCGCGCCTCGCCGGTCTTCTCGTCGATAGTTGCCTGCACCGGATTGCGCCCGATGAAGGTCGCGCGCAGCGTGCCGGTCGGAGCGAGCGTCGCGGCATCGTTTGCGTTTGCGGGACAAACTGCGAGCAGGGCAAGCAAGGCAATGATGCGGTTCATGAAATCCCCCGGGAATGCCGCAGTCTAGCACTTCCGGCAGGGCGCTTGTCGGGCCGAATGGAACTTTCGGGTTCCATGTGTGTTGATCCAGCGCACGGTGGCCGGTTTTCGGTCAGACATCAGGGGTTCAAGCCATGGGCTCATCGGTTCTCATCAGCATTCTGGTTACGTTTCTCGTCGTCATCCTCATCCTCTATCTCATCAACATGCTGCCGATCGCCGGACGCGCGAAGCAGATCGTGCAAATCATCGTCATCGTCATCGGTATTCTGTCGTTGCTGAAGTACATCGCCGTGTTCTAGGCGGAACGAAGCGCGCGGCGCGCGGGTTATCCGGCAAAGGACGACCCAATGCCCAAGCCATCACAGCCCGCGCCCGAGCAGTCACCGCCGCAGCCGCTGACCGACCCGACGGCGCCGCCGATGCGCGACCCGCCGGGCGAGCCCATGCGCGATCCGGTGCAGCCGCCACCGAACGATCCGCCGAACCAGCCGATGCGCGACCCCGATCCGCCCGGTTACCAAGACCCGCCAACTAAGCCGCCTTCGGCTTAGCGGTCGTTCCAAGGATTGAGCAGCGGCACGCCAACAGCTTCGAAGTGTTTCGTATTGCGCGTGACAATCGTCATGTCATGGACCGCCGCAGTAGCGGCGATCAATCCATCCATCGTATCGACCGGTCGGCCTTTCTGTCTGGCACGTGCCTGGATATCGCCCCACGCAACGGCAATCGAGACGTCTATTCCCACGATGCGTCTATCGAAGCGCGCGGGCAGGTCGCTTCGCAGCCACGCGTCGAGACGATCGCGCCTCTTGCCCTTTGCCATTGAGGCAACGCCGAAGCGCAACTCCGCAAATGTGCAGACGCTGATGAAAATCTCGTCCTCGCTTGCCTCTGCCAGCCAAGCGATGACGTTGCCATTCGGGCGCGGCGCGGCCCATTCGGATACGACATTGGTATCGAGCAGGTAAGTCACAGTTTGATCGGTCGTGGCGCTTGCCTGGACCGCCTGACCTTCAGTCCCGAATTGCGAAGCGGAGAGGCAGCAAAGAAATCGGCGAGTGTTCCAACGCGCTCAGTCTTCCGCCGCCACTCCTCGGGCGAAACGACGACGGCAGCCGTCCTGCCATTCTTGGTAATTGTTTGCGGGCCGCGCACATTCGCGCTTTCGATGACTTCGCTGAATTTCGCCTTGGCCTCCGCGACCGTCCAGTGTCGCTCGGACATGGTTCAGGCCTCCGTGACCATGTTGACCAGTATAGTCATTTCCCGTGTCGAAGGCAACGGCTAGATCTTCACCCTGCGCAACCGCAGCGCATTCGCCACCACGCTCACCGACGACAGCGCCATCGCGGCGGCGCCGATGATCGGCGAGAGCAATATGCCGAACAGCGGATAGAGCACGCCGGCCGCGATCGGCACGCCGGCGGCGTTGTAGACGAAGGCCAGCACCAGGTTCTGCCGGATGTTACGCATCACCGCTTGGCTGAGCCGGCGCGCACGCACGATACCCATGAGGTCGCCGCGCAGCAGCGTGATGCCGGCGCTTTCGATCGCCACATCGGTGCCGGTACCCATCGCGATGCCGACGTCGGCGGCGGCAAGCGCGGGCGCGTCGTTCACGCCGTCGCCCGCCATCGCGATGATGCGGCCTTCACGGCGCAGCTTCTCGATCACAGCGCCCTTCTGGTCGGGCAGCACCTCGGCTTCGACCTCGGTGATGCCGAGCTTGCGCGCAACGGCTTGCGCCGTGGTGCGGTTGTCGCCGGTCAGCATCACGACGCGCAGGCCTTCGGTCGCAAGCGCCTTCAGTGCCTCGGACGTGGTTGGCTTGATCGGATCCGCGATGGCGATGACGCCGGCAGCCTTGCCGTCGATCGCCACATAGATCGCGGTTGCGCCGTCGCGGCGCAGTTCGTCGGCCTGGCCGTTCAGGCCGGCCGTGGAGATGTTCAGCTCCGCGAAGAATGCCGCGTTGCCGAGCGCGACGCGACGATGCTCCACCATGCCGATCGCGCCCTTGCCGGTCGGGGAGTCGAAGCCCATGACCTTGGCGAGCGCGAGGCCGCGCTCCTTCGCGGCGGCAACGATGGCCTGGCCAAGCGGATGCTCGCTTGCCTGCTCGACGCTGGCGGCGAAACGCAGCATCTCGGCTTCGTCCGATCCGCCGGCGGTAATGATTGCCACCACCTTCGGCTTGCCCTCGGTCAAGGTGCCGGTCTTGTCGACCACCAGCGTGTCGACCGTCTCCATGCGCTCCAGCGCCTCGGCGTTCTTGATCAGCACGCCCTCCTGCGCGCCGCGCCCGACGCCGACCATGATCGACATCGGCGTGGCGAGGCCGAGTGCGCACGGACAGGCGATGATCAGCACGGTCACGGCGGCGACCATCGCATAAGCGAAACGCGGCTCCGGCCCGAACGTCGCCCAGGAGGCGAACGCGATCAGCGCGACCGCAATCACCGCCGGCACGAACCAGGCGGCGACCCGGTCGGCGAGGCGCTGGATCGGCGCGCGCGAGCGCTGCGCGGCGGCGACCATCTGCACGATCCGGGCGAGCATCGTGTCGCGGCCAATCCTGTCGGCGCGCATCAGGAAGCTGCCCGTGGTGTTGAGCGTGCCGGCGATCAC
>JAXDOA010000363.1:0-3343 GCA_034669125.1 Hyphomicrobiales bacterium | reverse complement strand
ATCAATCCAACCGTGAAGGAGATCCACGGGTTTAAGTTCGAGGACTTCGAGTTGCTCGACTACCAGCCTCATCCCGGGATCAAAGCCCCGATCGCGGTCTGAGGGGTTGTCGATGAAGCGTTTCAAGGCCATCGCCGCCATGTCCCTCAACCGCGTGATCGGCGCGGCCAGCAAGATTCCGTGGCATCTGCCGGAAGATTTTAAGTGGTTCAAGAGACTGACGACGGGTCATTTTGTGCTCATGGGCCGCAAGACTTTTGAGAGCTTGGGTCGTCCGCTGCCAAACCGCACCAATATCGTGGTGACGCGCGACAAGAATTTCACCGCGCCGGGTGTGCTGGTCACATCGAGCCTCGAAGCGGCGCTCGAAGCCGCGCGCGGCGATGCGCTGCGGCGCGGTACCGACATCATGGTGATCGGCGGCGGCGACATCTACGCGCAGGCGATGCCGTTCGCGGATCGTCTGGAGTTCACGCAGATCCACATGACACCGGAAGGCGATTCGCTCTTTCCCGCGATCGACCCTGCGGTCTGGCGCGAAGCCGCAAGGGAAGCTCATCCGGCCGGTCCGGACGACGATGCCGCATACGATTTCGTGAGCTATCTCAAGGCAAACGCGCTAGACCCTCCCCGTTAACCGAGGCTCCGCGACGGCAGGCCGCAGCGCGGCAACGCGTTGAAAGGGGCAGGGGCGTCCCATATAACCCCGCGGGGACACGCGCCCGGCCGCCAGACGCCGGGGCAGGAGACATCTTATGCCATGGAGTAATCAAGGCGGCGGACCGTGGGGCTCCGGGGGAGGCGGCTCCAAGGGGCCGTGGGGCTCGGGTCCGCAGTCGACCGGCCCAACCCCGCCCGACCTCGAGGAATTGCTGCGCCGCAGCCAGGACAAGCTGAAAAGCGTGCTGCCGGGCGGCAATCTCGGCGGCCGCGGCATTGCGCTGATCCTGCTCGCCGCCATCGTGGTGTGGGGCTTCTCGGGCTTCTTCCGGGTCGAGCCCGACGAGTTGGGCGTAGTCTTACGCTTCGGGAAATACACCCGCGACGCCAAGCCGGGCCTGAACTACCACCTGCCTTATCCGGTCGAGACCGTGCTCACCCCGAAAGTCACGCGCGTCAACCGCATCGACATCGGCATGCGGCTGATCGAAGACCCGCGCCGCGGCGGCACGACATTGCGCGACGTGCCGGAGGAAAGCCTGATGCTCACCGGCGACGAGAACATCGTCGACGTCGACGTGTCGGTGTTCTGGCTGGTCAAGACCGGCGGCGCCGGCGAATACCTGTTCAACATCCAGAATCCGGAAGGCACCGTAAAGGCGGTCGCCGAAAGCGCGATGCGCGAGGTGATCGGCCGCTCGGAAATCCAGCCGATCCTCACCGGCGCGCGGCAGACGATCGAGACCGGCGTGCATGACCTGATGCAGAAGGTGCTGGACGGCTATCAGGCCGGCGTTCAGGTCACGCAGGTGCAGATGCAGAAGGTCGATCCGCCCGCGCAGGTGATCGACAGCTTCCGCGACGTGCAGGCGGCGCGTGCCGACCTTGAGCGCGCGCAGAACGAAGCGCAGACCTACGCCAACCGCGTGGTCCCGGAAGCGCGTGGTAAGGCGGCGCAGATCCAGCAGTCGGCCGAAGCCTACCGCGAGCAGACGGTGGCCGAGGCCAAGGGTCAGGCGGCGCGCTTCAGCCAGGTCTACGAGCAATACAAGAAGGCGCCTGTGGTCACCCGCCAGCGCATCTATCTGGAAACGATGGAGCGCGTGTTCGGCGGCACCGACAAGATCCTGCTCGACTCGGCCGGCGGATCCGGCGGCGGCAACGCGGGCGGCGTCGTGCCGATCCTGCCGCTCAATGAGATGTTGCGGCGCGCGCCGGGGACGGGAGGCACCACCCAATGAAGCTCGGTATCGCCGGCGGCGTTCTCGCCGTTCTCGCCGTCATTGCCGCCATCGTCGGCTACTCGTCGCTGTTCACGGTCTATCAGACCCGCCTCGCGCTCGTGGTCCGGCTCGGTCAGCCGGTGCGCGTCGTCACCGAGCCGGGCCTGAACTTCAAGATCCCGCTGATCGACAGCGTCATCTATGTCGACAAGCGCATCCTCGACCTGGAAAACGCCGCGCAGGAAGTGATCGCCTCGGACCAGAAGCGGCTCGTGGTCGATGCCTTCGCGCGCTACAAGATCGTCGACGCGCTGTTGTTCTATCAATCGGTCGGCTCGATCGAGGGCGCGAACTCGCGGCTCTCGACACTGCTCAACGCGGCGCTGCGCCGTGTGCTCGGCGAATCGACGCTCACCCATGTGGTGCGCGATGAGCGCGCCGCGCTGATGGCGCGGGTGCGCGACCAGCTCAATCGCGAGGCCGCGAGTTTCGGCATCACCGTGGTCGATGTGCGCATCCGCCGTGCCGACCTGCCGGAGCAGAACAGCCAGGCGGTCTATCAGCGCATGCAGACCGAGCGTCAGCGCGAAGCGGCTGAATTCCGCGCCAACGGCAGCCAGCGCAAGCAGGAAATCCAGGCGCGCGCCGACCGCGACGTGACGGTGTTGCTCGCGGACGCGCAAGCCAGGGGCGACACGATCCGCGGCGAGGGCGAGGCGGAACGCAATCGCATCTTCGCCGAGGCGTTCGGCAAGGATCCGGACTTCTTCGCGTTCTACCGCTCGATGCAGGCCTACGAGTCAGGCCTGCGCCACAACGACACCCGCATGGTGCTGCGGCCGGATTCGGACTTCTTCAAGTACTTCTCCGATCCGGCCGGCAGGTCGAACGGGCAGGGTAACCCCCAGCCGCCGAGCAGCCCCCAGCCGAAGCAATAGCGCGCGCCGCGGCCCGTGGCCGCGGCGTCATTCCGGTTGCCCCTCATGGCGGATTTCATCGTCGCGCTCGGCCTCGTGTTCGTGATCGAGGGGCTGATCTTCGCCGTGAGCCCGGCCTCCGCCAAGAACGCTATGGCGCATGTCATGGAAACCGCCGATGGCCCCTTGCGCGTTGTCGGGATCGTGTCGGCGGTGCTCGGCGTGATCCTGGTGTGGTTCGTCCGCGGGTAGCGGCTATCTGAGCGTCACGATTTCTTCGCCAGGAACGCGCGCGCTTCGCTCACGTCGGCTCGGGTGTTGTCGGCATCGGCCGCGATCGCGACCACCTTGCCGTAGTACTCCCGCGCCTTGGCGGCATTGCCGGACATTTCGGCGGCCTTCCCGGCACCCGCATAGGCGCCGAGCCGGTTTGGCTCCTTTTTCAGCACCGCCTCGAAGGCAACGAGCGCATCCTTCGCGTTGCCGCGTTCGAGCAGCATCACGCCGTAGAGCTCGCGCGCGGGCTTCGGCACGCCGGGGGTG
>JAXDOA010000362.1:0-3827 GCA_034669125.1 Hyphomicrobiales bacterium | reverse complement strand
CGAACACCACCGGGTCGTAAACCTTCTCGAGAATGTTGCGGTAGTCGGTCAGGATGTCGTTGCGCGGCCGCAGCGTATCGAAGTTCAGCCCCGTGGTGCAGTGATCGCCGCCGCCCGAGGCATGTTGCGTGTCGCTGCCCGGATGAATGCGCCCCTCTTCGGTGAGGCGGCGGCCGAGCTGCGTGTGATGGAGCGCGTAGAGCAGGCCCACCATGGCGATCGGAATGGAGCAGTTCTGCACCAGCTCCGCCATCGGGCGCGCGATCGAACCCTTCTCGGCGTCGAAGCCGACGATGAATCCCGCGAGCACGAACATGCCGTGCGCATAGATCCTGTTGATGCTGTCGGGAATGTCGCGCCGCGTGTTCTGCTTCTTGCGCATCTGCTTCAGCGTCTCTTCGTCGGGGCTCTCGATGCCGACAAAGACCGCAAAGAAATTGGCGTCGCGCATCAGGCGCAGAAGTTCGTCGTCGTCCGAAAGGTTGAGCGAGGCTTCGGTCGAGAACTCGAACGGATAGTCGTTCTGTTCCAGCCAGCCTCTGAGGTGCGGCAGGAACTGCTTCACGGCCTTCTTGTTGCCGATGAGGTTATCGTCGACGAAATCGACATGGCCGCGATAGCCGAGACTGTAAAGCGCGTCGAGCTCGGCCAGCATCTGGGCATTTGTCTTGGTGCGCGGCACGCGGCCGTACAATTCGATGATGTCGCAGAATTCGCAGGTGAACGGGCAGCCGCGCGAATACTGCAGCCCGATGTAGAGGTAGTGCTCGAACTTCAGGAGGTCGAAACGCGGGATCGGGGTCTTGGTGACATCGATCTTGAATTTCGGCGCCTCGAAGAGGCCGCTGCGCTCGCCGCGTTCCCAGGCGGCGATGAATTCATCGATGATGCCCTCGGCTTCGCCGATCACGCGCATGTCGGCGCTCGCGTAGACGTTCTGATGCGAGCTCACGTCAGGACCGCCGACGACCACGGGCTTGCCGTGGGCCTGCGCCATCTCGATGAGTTTCAGCGCGTCGGCCTGCTGGAACAGCATGCCGCCGGTCATCACCATGTCGGCCCATTCGAGGTCGCCGGGGCCGAGATCCTCGGTGTTGCGATTGACCAGCCGCACCTCCCACGCGGGAGGCAGCATCGCCGCGACGGTGATCAGGCCGAGCGGGGCGGTCGGATACTTGGCGCCCGCGAGCTCGCACGCCTCGGTGTAGACCCAGAACGAGTCCGCCGAGAAGCGTGGATAGATCATCAGGACGCGCGTCGTCATTCCCCCTCCGGGCCCGCCGGGCACCATCGCATGGGGCTTATGCGCCCTCAAGTGCGGCGGCGCAACAGTCGGTAATTCTTTTGGCAGGTCAAAGTGTTAATTCGTTCCTTAGCGCTGCATCAGGGTTCCGGCGCCCGCGTCGGTCAACAGCTCGATCAGCACCGCGTGCTCCTGCTTGCCGTCGACGATCACGACGCCCTCGACGCCCGCCTCAAGCGCATACATGCAGGTCTCGACCTTGGGGATCATGCCGCCCGTGATAGTTCCGTCGGCGATCAGGCGGCGCGCGTCGTCCATCGAGAGTTCCTTGATCAGCTGCTTCGACTTGTCGAGCACGCCCGGCACGTCGGTGAGCAGCAGCAGGCGCTTTGCCTTGAGGGCGCCAGCGATCGCCCCCGCGAACGTGTCGGCATTGACATTATAGGTTTCGCCCGACGGCGAGGTCGCGACCGGCGCCAGCACCGGGATCAGCTCGCGGCCGAGGATCTGCGTGAGCACGGTGGTGTCGACCTTCTCGGGTTCGCCGACGAAGCCGAGGTCGATGACCTTCTCGATGTTCGAGCCCGGATCGACCACGGTGCGCGTCACCTTGCGCGCCTGCACCATGTTGCCGTCCTTGCCGCACAGCCCGACCGCCCGGCCGCCCGCCGCGTTGATGAAACCGACGATCTGCTTGTTGATCGAGCCGGCCAGCACCATCTCGACGATCTCGATCGTCGCCTTGTCGGTGATGCGCAGGCCGTCGGCGAATTCCGATTTGATGCCGAGGCGATTGAGCATCTGCCCGATCTGCGGGCCGCCGCCGTGCACCACGACCGGATTGATCGCGGTCTGCTCCAGCAGCACGATGTCGCGCGCAAAGCTCTGCGCGGTCGCCTCGTCGCCCATCGCGTGGCCGCCGTACTTCACCACGACGATTTCCTCATCGTACTGCTGCATGTGCGGCAGCGCCTCGATGAGGATGCGGGCCTGGTCCAGAGGGGAAACGGTCATTGCGCGGTCCCGGTGTTGCGGGCCGCTTTTAGCGGGCGATGTGGCGGGGCGAAAGGGGCGCTTTCTTTCCCGGCTCGCATCTTCGATGCTCGCCACCCTCACCCCGCTAACGCGGGGCGAGGACTAAGCCAAATGCGAAGCGATCAGCGCTTCGCCCATGCGCACGAGGCGCGAGGCGGGACCCTGCGGACCCACACTCTGCACACTGGCGCGTGCGCCTTCGAGCAGCAGGAACAGTTCGTCGGCCAGCATCTCCGGCTCCGCGATCCCGGTCGCGCCGCACAGCGCAACCAGACGGTCGCGTTGCGCAGTCTTGAACTGCTCGATCACCCGGCGCGCCGGGTGATCCTTCTCCGGCAGCTCAACCGCCGCATTGGAGAGCGCGCAGCCGCGCTGGTCGGCGTCCACCACATGGGCCTCCATCGCGGCGAGCCAGCCGCGCAGCTGTCCGCGCGGGTCGCCCGGATGTGCCGCCGCGAGGTCGTCCCAGAAGTGGCCGGCGTCCGCCGCCAGGCGCCGCAGGTATTCAGCCACCAGTTCGTCCTTGGAGTCGAAGTGGCGGTAGAGCGTCATCTTGTTGGTGCCGGCAGCTTCCGCGATCGCCTCGACCCCGACTGCCCGGATGCCATGGCGGTAAAACAGGTCCGAAGCGGCCGCCAGAATGCGTTCCCGGGGCGGAGTTTGCGAATTTGCAGAGCTGGAAACGGCGTTTGCAGCAGAGGTCATAAAATTTGCCTTGACTGGGGTGTTACCGGTCAGTAACAAGTATATATGTGACCGGTCAGTAACACGCCAGAGGCGGACTGTCGAGGGCGGCACCCGCCACCTAAAACCGGAACCAACGAAGGGACCAAGACCCATGAACATCCTGTTTGTCACCTCCAGCTCGCGCGGCAGCACCTCCTACTCGAACCGCGTCGCCACCAACGTGCTGAGCGAACTGCGCAGCCGCAATCCCGGCGCCAGGGTCACGGTGCGCGATGTCGGGCGCGAGCCGCTGCCGCACATCACCGATGACTTCGTCACGGCGACACGCGGCGCCGCCATGCCCGAAACGGATGAGCAGCGCGCGCTGCTTGCCCGCTCCGAGACGCTGGTGGACGAGTTGCTCGCGGCCGACGTGATCGTGATCGCGACGCCGATGATCAACTTTACCATTCCGTCGAACCTGAAGGCCTGGATCGACTATGTGGCGCGCGCGGGCCGCACCTTCCGCTACAGCGAGAAGGGGCCGGAAGGCCTCGTGACGGGCAAGCAGGTCATTATCGTTGCGGCGCGCGGCGGCGTTTATGCCGCCGGCAACGCGCTCGACTTCCAGCTCCCGTACCTCAAGGGCGTGCTCGGCTTCCTCGGGATGACCGACGTCACGGTGCTCGAGGTCGAAGGCACCGCCTACGGCCCGGAGGCTGCCGAGAAGGCGGTCGTGGCCGCCACGGCCAAGTTGCATGCGCGCTGTGAGCAGCGGGAGGCCGCGGTCGCGGCGTAGGCGAAGAAGAAGAAGGAGAAGCAGAATGCGACGGTGTTACGACGAGCCGACCCTCGATGACATGTTTACCGATCCGCTGATCGC
>JAXDOA010000361.1:0-3258 GCA_034669125.1 Hyphomicrobiales bacterium | reverse complement strand
CAGCGCGCCGCCGCGGCTGTGCCGTGGCGGGACAACGCATTCAGGTTAACGGCGGTGGGCGGCGAGCAACGCCAGCAGGATTGCTTCGCCGGCACGAACCAGCGCCGCGTGCGAGGGGCGGCGCTTCCCTCCCGGCGTCCGCGGCCGTTTTGCGACCGGCGGGATGTGAATGAACTGCGCCAGCGTTCCGGATCGGGACGCTTCGAGCGCGCGCCAATAGACGTAGTTGCAGAGATACCGCCCGGCGTCGCGGGACATCCGGCTGCGTGTTCCGCTCGCCCGCGCCGCTCCGAGCAGGCGGGTAAAAGGCGCGGCGCCGTGCCGCGGGGGCTGGCCCGGCGCAATCGCGCGTTCCGCCGGGCGGAAGCCCGTCACATCGGGGAACAGGATCGACATCGCGTTGCGCGCGCGGGTCTCGACGCGCACGAACGGCGTGCGCGCCGCAAGGCCGAACATCAGCACGATGTCCGGCTTGTGCTTCGCGACCAGCTTCGGCAGGTCGCGGTCGACCGCCGCGTAGCTCGTCTCGAACACGTGCACCGCACGGCGAACATCCGCAAATGCCGGCCGCCGCCGCTTCGCGAGCGCCAGCGCAAGCGGTCCGCTCGGATTGGACGGCGCGCCGGGAAAACGTCCGAAGCCGGTGATAAGCACCGTCGTCATGTGCGGGCCGTCGCGGTGGGTTGCGCTCGCCGGTCACGCGTGCTGCTCGACTGCGGCTTGATGAAAATCGTGTACACCTCCGGGTTCTGCGAGCAGATGCGGCCTTCGATCGCCACGACCGCCTGCTCGATCTGCGGCGTCGTCAACTCGTCCTTGAATTCGAGGCTGAGCGCCGCGACCACCTGCTGCGGCGCGAGGTGCACGGTGATGAGATCGTTCACGCGCTCGACGCCCGGCTGCTCGGCGGCGATCTGGCGGATCGAGCGCATCGTGCGCGCCCGCGCGCCTTCGCCGATCAGCAGGCTCTTGCTCTCGCGTGCGAGGAACGTCGCCGTGACGGCGAGCACCAGACTGATCCCCAGCGACGCCACGCCATCGAGCACCGGCATCGCGAAGACCTGCGCGGCGGCCGTGCCGGCAAACGCTATCACGATGCCGACTAGCGCGGCCGAATCCTCGAACAGCACGAGGAAGGACGGCGGGTCCTTGCTTTCCTCGACAGCCCCTATGTAGCCGAGCGAACCGCGTGTCTTGTTGAACTCCTTCAGCGCGATGATGAGCGTCGTGCCCTCGAACACGAACGAGATGCCGAGTACGACGTAGTTCACAATCGGGTCGGTGATCGGCACCGGCGCCCGGATATGCGAGACGCCTTCGAAGAACGACACGCCCGCACCGAGCGAGAAGATCAACACCGCGACGATGAAGCTCCAGAAATAGAGTTCGCGCCCATAGCCAAGCGGATGATCGTCATCGCGGGGTTTGGTGGAGCGCCGAATGCCGTACAGCAGCAGGATCTGATTCGATGTGTCGACCACCGAATGCACACCCTCGCTCAGCATCGCCGAACTGCCGGTCCACCACGCGGCGGCGAACTTGGTGAGCGCAACCAGCAGATTGCCGGCGAGTGCTGCGTAGATGACTTTGCGTGATCCGGAACCAGCGGCCATCGCTATATACCCAGCGCCGCCGCGATCTCTTCCACCGCGAGCGCGGGCGCGAGCGTTCCGTCGGCCACCGATTTCTCGATCGTCGGCAGGCGCGCCTTGAGTCTGGCGTCGGTCCTCAGCCGCAGGTGGAACCGGTCTTCCAGCATCGCCCACATCCATTTGACCTGTTGCTCGCGCCGCCGCGCCGCGAACTCGCCCGAGGCGGCAAGCTGCTGGCGATGCGCCAGCACTTGGTCCCATAGCGCTGCGATGCCATCTTCGGTGAGCGCCGAATAGGTCACGACCGGCGGCGCCCAGGTGGGCGAGCGGGGGGTGAGGATATGCAGCGCCGCGCGGTATTCGCCCGCCGCCGCCCTGGCGCGCTTCACATTGTCACCGTCAGCCTTGTTGACCGCGATCATGTCGGCGAGCTCGACCACGCCCTTCTTGATCCCCTGCAATTCGTCGCCCGCGCCGGGCAACATCAGCACGAGGAAGAAGTCCGTCATGTCGGCGACCGCGGTCTCCGATTGTCCGATGCCGACGGTCTCGACCAGAATCACGTCGAAGCTCGCGGCCTCGCAGATCAGCATCGTCTCGCGCGTCTTGGCGGCGACGCCGCCGAGCGTGCCGGCGGCGGGCGAGGGGCGAATGAAGGCGTTCGGGTCGACCGCGAGCCGCGCCATGCGGGTCTTGTCGCCGAGGATCGAGCCGCCGGTGCGGGTGGACGAGGGATCGACCGCCAGCACCGCGACCTTGTGCCCTTTCTCCGTCAGCGACGTGCCGAGCGCGTCGATCGTCGTCGACTTGCCGACGCCGGGGGAGCCGGTGATGCCGACGCGCACCGCCTTCCCGGTTTCGGCGAGCAACTCCTGCACCAGAAGGTGCGCGGCCTGCTGATGGTCGGCGCGCTTGCTCTCCACCAGCGTGATCGCGCGCGCGAGCATCGCGCGGTCGCCGCCGCGTAGTTTGCGGGCGAGGGTGGGGGTGTCGGGCGCCGCAGTCACGCAATGTCCCTCACGCCGGGAGGAGATTAATGTTCAGCCTTCTCGCAGCCGTGCGCATCTGGCGATCCAGTGTCGCGAGCGGAGCGTGAGTCTCTGCCGCAAGCTGAACGTAACAAGCATCATACGCGGTCAGGTTCTGATCGCCCGCGAAACCGACAAGCGACACAATGTCGGCTGGCGACACTGAACCCTCCACCACAACAACGAGCTTGTTGAGCCGTTCTTGAATGGCATTGAGCAATTCAGGTGGTATGCGGCCCCTTCGCACATTCACGGCGAGTGCGTTGCCAATCTCAACTGGCCAGTGCGCCGGCACGAGGAGCGTTTCCTCGGCGAGCAAGTTGTACACATCTTCGGCAACGACAACGTCGGTTTCGTTGAGGAGCCATGAGATCATCAACGAGGTGTCCGCAACGATCAATGCCGACCCTCTTCGATCCAGGATTTGATCTCTTCCTGGGTGGCGTTGATCTTCAGGCGGTTTGCTATTTCACGTAATTCCGCCATCGCCTTGCGTCGCTCGGCGATCTTTTCGGGCGTGAACGGATCTTCTTTTGTGGCGCGCACCAGCTTCGCCACCGGCTTGCCGTGTCGCGTGATGACGACCTCGCGGCCTTTTTCGACCTCCTCGACCAGGCTCGAGAGGTTGGTCTTGGCTT
>JAXDOA010000360.1:0-2805 GCA_034669125.1 Hyphomicrobiales bacterium | reverse complement strand
GCTGTTTCCGCACATGACGGTCGCCGGCAACATCGCGTTCGGGCTGGAACTGCAGCGCCGGCCCACCGCGGAAATCCGCGAGCGTGTGCAGGCGATGCTGCAACTGGTGCAGTTGCCGGGGTACGGCGAGCGCTACCCTTCTCAACTCTCGGGCGGCCAGCAGCAGCGCGTCGCGATCGCGCGCGCGCTGGTGCTGTCCCCGCGGCTACTGCTGCTCGACGAACCGCTCTCGAACCTCGACGCCAAGCTGCGCATCGAAATGCGCGCGGAGATCAAGCGCATCCACGCGAGTCTCGGCCTGACTTGCATCTATGTCACACACGACCAGACCGAGGCGCTCTCGCTTTCCGACTGGATCGTGGTGATGCGCGACGGCATCGTGATGCAGGCCGGTCCGCCGCAGGAGATCTACAACAATCCGAAAAATGTGTTCGTTGCCGACTTCATGGGCTTCCGCAATTTCTTCTCCGGCCACATCGGGACGGAGGGACAGCTTGAGCGCGCGAACGGGGCGTTGCGCATCCGCGGGCGTGGACAAGGTGCCCTTGCGGCGGGCGAGCCCGCGACCGCGGCCATCCGGCCCGAGGACGTGCAGATCGGCGCCAATGCGGCAGGCATCAACGCGTTCCGCGGACGCGTGGAGATCGTCGAATATCTCGGGCGCGACAACGAGGCGGTGCTGCGGCTTGAGGATCAGTCGTCATTGTGGGTGCACACGCCGGCCCATCTCGCGCCGGGCGAAACCGTGTCGGTGACGTTTCCGCCCGACAAGGTGATCTTCCTTCCCGGCGCGCCGGACGCACGGCCGTGAGCAAATCCGGCGAACCGCGCGAACTCGACCTCACGGCGGTGCTCTGTCTCGCGCCGTCCGTGCTCTACGTCGTCGGGATGTTCGTCTATCCGTTCCTGCACGGCATTTATCTCAGCCTGCGGCCCGCCAAACAGCCAGGCTTGAGCCTTGCGAACTACGTCGCGTTTTTCAGCGACGAGTGGCAATACGGGACCATCTGGATCACCTTCTCGCTCGCCATTCCGACCACCCTCATCGTGGTGTCGACGGCGCTGTTCCTCGCCTACGGCATGCGCCGCGGCATCCGCATGGAGCGGACGATCACCACCATCCTCGTGCTTCCGGTTTCGCTCGGCGTGATCCTGCTGTCGATCGGCATCCAGGGCTTCTATGGGTCGCGCGGCTGGTTCAACCAGATCCTCCTCGGCGCGGGGCTGCTCTCGGAGCCGCTGCAGCTCACCAACAATCATACCGGCGTCATGCTGTCGCTGTTCATGCAGCAATTTCCGTTCTGCTTCCTGATGCTGCTCGGCTACATCTCGGGCATCGATCCGACGCTGGAGAAATCCGCCCGCACGCTCGGCGCGACCCCATGGATCGTCTTCCGCCGCGTGATGCTGCCGCTGATGACGCCGGGCATCGCCATCGCGTTCGCGCTGGTGTTCGTGATGAGTTTCGCGGTCTTTCCCTCGGCGATCCTGCTCGGGCAGCCGGCGGGCTCCACCCGCACGATCGCGATTGCGGCTTATCATCAGGCCTTCGAGCACTACGATATGTCCTATGCGTCGGCGATCGCGGTGATCATGGGACTGTGCCAGCTCGCCGGCCTCCTGCTGATCGTGCTGTTGCGGCAGCGAATGATCATGGCGCCCACCATGGGCGTGGGGAAAAGATAGCGCATGATCCCGAAAAGTGGGCACCGGTTTTCGGACAAGATCACGCGCAAGCAAGAGGACTAAAGAATGGCCGGCCGTTTCACACTCCGCCGCCCTGCCGCCACGCCCGAGTTGCCGGCGGTCGAGGACGCGCCGGCGCTCGCCGGCGTAACCGCGGTTGTGGAAGCGCCGCCGGAGCCTGCGCCGCCGCCCCCGCCGCAGGCGGTCAATCCGTTGCACAGCGACAAGCTGCTGGACGCCAAGGTGCGTCTGCATCGCAAGCTGATCGAGGAGATCAACCTGTCGGCGCTGGAAAAGCTGCCGGAAGACGAAATCCATCGCCACGTCCAGCAACTGGTGTCGAAATATGTCATGGCCGAACGGCTGGCGCTCAACACCCAGGAGCTCGCTGAGTTCGTTTCGGAAATCCTCGACGAAATGACCGGCCTCGGTCCGCTCGAGCCGCTGCTCAAGGATCCGACCATCGCCGATATCCTGATCAACGGTCATGAATGCGTCTATGTCGAGCGCGGCGGCATTCTCGAGCGGCTGGCGGTGCGCTTCAAGGACGAGCAGCATCTGCTGCGCATCATCAACAAGATCGTGTCTGCGGTCGGCCGCCGGGTCGATGAATCGCACCCGCTGTGCGACGCGCGCCTGCTCGACGGCTCGCGCGTCAACGTCGCGGTGCGTCCGATCGGCGTCGATGGACCGCTGGTGTCGATCCGTAAATTTTCCAAGAAAAAGCTCGATTTGAGCAAGCTGGTCGACGTCGGCGCCCTGCGCCCGCAAATGGCCGAAGTGCTGGCGGCCGCGGTCAAGGCGCGCATCAGCACGATCATCTCCGGCGGCACCGGCTCCGGCAAGACCACGATGCTCAACGCGCTCTCCGCCTTCATCTCGGAGAAGGAGCGCCTGCTCACCATCGAGGACGCCGCCGAACTTCAATTACAGCAGCCGCATGTCGGCCGCATGGAGACGCGGCCGCCCAACATCGAAGGCAAGGGTGAAATTCGCCAGCGCGATCTGGTCAAGAACGCGCTGCGCATGCGCCCCGACCGCATCATCCTCGGCGAGTGCCGCGGCGAGGAAGCCTTCGACATGCTGCAGGCGATGAATACCGGCCACGAGGGCTCGATG
>JAXDOA010000359.1:0-10340 GCA_034669125.1 Hyphomicrobiales bacterium | reverse complement strand
CCTGGTTCGGCCTGTTCGCGCCGGCCGGCACGCCGCCGGCCGCGATCGCATGGGTCAACCGCGAGGCGAAGAAGGCTTTCGCAGCGCCGGAGGTGCGCGAGCGCTTCGCCGGGCAGGGTGCCGTGCTCCCGCTCGATACGCCGGAAGCCTTCGGCGCGCATGTGGCGGCCGAGACCGAGCGCTGGGGCGTGCTGATCAGGCGTGCGGCTATCCGGATGGAATAGGTGCCAGTTGCCGCCCCGGCAATGTTGATGGCAGACTTCGCCGTCAACCGGGGGAGGAAGCAATGGCGTCATCGATCGACACGAAGCTATCGGGCTTCAACGACATCGCGCTGCTGATCGGTCGGATTTTTATCGGCGTTCTGTTCGTGATGGCCGCGTACGCCAAGTTCAAGGGGCTTGCCGGCACGACCGGATACATGACCAAGCTCGGCGTTCCGGCTCCATCGGTCATGGCGCCGATCGTCGCGGCCTTCGAGCTGTTGGCCGGAGTGCTGGTCATCGTCGGCTTTAAGACGCGGCTCGCTGCGCTGGCGATCGCGATCTTCGTCGTGATCGCGGCTCTGCTGGCGCATACCAATTTCGCCGACCAGAACCAGCTCAATCACTTCCTGAAAAACTTCGCCATCGCGGGCGGATGCCTTGCGCTGTTCGTCAGCGGCGCCGGGGCGTATTCGGTCGACGCCAAGAGACCCTGACGGCTTGACCATGTACAGCCACATCACGGTCGGCACGTCGCAGATGAACCGCGCGATGCGGTTCTATGACGCCGTGCTGGCGCCGTTGGGAATGAAACGCAAGCGGACCTTCAAGATCGCGATCAGCTACGCGCCGCCGGATTTCTCCGGCGTGAACGAGCCGTTCTGGGTGGTGCGTCCCTACGACAAGCAGGCCGCGACACCCGGCAACGGCGTGACCGTCGCCTTCGAGGCGCCGACACGCGCTGCGGTCGATGCGTTTCATGCCGCAGCGCTGGCGGCGGGAGCCAGCGACGAAGGCCCGCCGGGCATTCGCGAGCACTATCATCCGAATTACTACGGTGCCTATGTGCGCGATCCCGACGGCAACAAGATTTGCGTCGTGTGCCATCAGCCTGCGGCGGCAGTCGCCGCATAGCCCTTTCGAAAACTCACAGCCGTTCCCATATGTGCGCCGCCCGCAGGAGGGGCGCACCGATGCAGCGTTTTGCCGTTCTGGCTCTCGCCTTTGTTCTGATGTCGCTCGCGCCGTTCGCCGCGCAGGCGGCCGACGATCCGGATCTGATCTTCCGCAAGTCGACGGTGTTCCACTTCGTCTCGCCGAACGACAAGCTTGCGACCTACGCGATCGACGATCCGGCGGTCGACGGCGTTGCCTGTCACTTCACCGTGCCGGAGAAGGGCGGATTCAAGGGCTGGATCGGGGTCGCCGAGGAGGTGTCCGACATCTCGCTTGCCTGCCGGCAGGTCGGGCCGATCAAGTTCACAGCCAAGTTCGAGCAGGGCGACGATGTGTTTCGCCGCCGCCGCTCGCTGCTGTTCAAGAAGATGCAGATCGTGCGCGGCTGCGACGTGAAGCGCAACGTACTGGTCTACATGGTCTACTCGGACCGCATCATCGAAGGCTCGCCGAAGAACTCGACCTCCACGGTGCCGATCATGCCGTGGGGCACGAGCGACGTCCCGAAGTGCGCGGATTGGGTTGAGAAGTAACGCGCATCATCCCGAGAAGTGGGAACCGGTTTTCGGATAAAGATGATGCGCCGAAACGACTACCGCGAGCACTCGATCGCGACGAAGCTGTCGCAGATTCCGGCGCACGCGTTTTTCCCGCTGGTCGGGACCGCGCCGGTGATATCGTCGCGCTCGATCTTGCGGAACGATTTTACCTGCGCGAACGACTGCGCCTGGCAATAGGCGGTCGCGACGGTCCCGCCGCAAGGCTCGCCATTGGCGAGGCAGCGGTCGATGCCGTAGCCGTCCGCATTGTTCGCGATGATGAAGGTGCGGTTTTCGGCGGCCGCGGGCGCAGACAACAGCAGGGCGCCTGCAACCGCAATTCCCAATCGCGCGAAAATCCCCATAGCCCATCCCCCGGCTGTGGAAAGCCGACGAGGGCGCAGCCTACGCGCGCAGGCGTTGACAGTTCGTTAACCGTACCAGGGCGGGGAATCAGTGGAGGCTCAGCGCTACCGGCTTGCCGCGGACGAGGATCGGGCTTCGCAGGCCGAAGCAGGGGACGCCGAGCAATTCGTCCAGATCCGGGAGCAGAACATAGGTCTGCATGCCCTCGGCTTCGGGCGGCGGCGCCACGGGCCGAAGCTCGACGTATCCGAACGGGGTGCGCAGGAGCGGGTTGCTCATGGTCTGGTCCCAGGGCGTGCACCTAAACACGCCGTTCTCGTTAGTCGCTTAACGCGGCCAAAGGTTCATTGGTTGCCCAGCCGCGCTGAGGTTCTTCGATTAACCGGGCTGAAATCGGGAGGCTTCGGGATGATCCCGGGCTTTGTTGCGGCGGGATCGTGGCGCGAGCCTTGGGCGGTCCGCGACCGGAAATACTTGACGGAGCGGCCGCCCGCTCGCATAACGACCGCCATGAACGGCCTTAACGCAATCTGCGGCATTTGCCGGGAGATTATTCGCTAGCTCACGCTGGCTGCGGCCGTCTTTTCTCAAGATTCGAGACCAAAAGGACGCCCGGCCAGCAGGTCGGAGACTGTCCGTGGAACTGAAGCTCTACGATACGCTGACACGCGAGAAGCGGGTTTTCACCCCGCTCGATCCCTCACGCGTGCGCATGTATGTGTGCGGGCCGACGGTCTACGACTTTGCCCATATCGGCAACGCGCGCCCGGTCATCGTGTTCGACGTGCTGTTTCGGCTGCTTCGCCATCTCTACGGGGCGGAGAAGGTTAGCTATGTGCGCAACATCACCGACGTCGACGACAAGATCAACGCGCGCGCGGCCGAGCGCGGGATCGATATCCGCGAGCTGACCGAGGGCACCTACGCCAACTTCCACGAGGACGTGGCGGCGCTGGGCTGCTTAGCCCCGACGGTCGAGCCGCGGGCGACCGAGCACATCGCCGAGATGAAGACGCTGATCGAGCGGCTGGTCGCGTCCGGCAAAGCGTATGTGGCCGAGGGCCACGTGTTGTTTTCGGTACCTTCGATGCCGGACTACGGGCGGCTGTCGAAGCGGTCGCTCGACGAGATGGTCGCCGGCGCGCGCGTCGATGTCGCGCCCTACAAGCGCGGTGATATGGATTTTGTGCTGTGGAAGCCTTCGAAAGAAGGCGAGCCCGGGTGGCCGTCCCCTGCCGGAATCGCGACGCCCGGCCGGCCCGGCTGGCACATCGAATGCTCCGCGATGGCCTGGAAGCATTTGGGCGAGACCTTCGACATCCACGGCGGGGGTATCGATCTCGAATTTCCGCACCATGAGAACGAGATCGCGCAGTCGCGCTGCGCGTTCCATACGCCGCTGATGGCGAATTTCTGGATGCACAACGGCTTCCTGCAGGTCGAAGGCGAGAAGATGTCGAAGTCGCTCGGCAACTTCTTCACCATCCGCGAGGTGCTGGCCGATTGGCAGGGCGATGTGATCCGTCTGGCAATGCTTTCAAGCCATTACCGCCAGCCGATCAACTGGACTGTGAAGGGGTTGGAGGAGGCCGAGAAGGCGCTGGCGAATTTCTTCGACGCGGCCTCCGCCGATGCCGAGCCGCGCCCCGCGTCGGGCGTGCTGGAGGCGCTTGGCGACGATCTCAACACGCCGCAGGCGATTACCGAGATGCACGCGCTGCGCAACGCGGCCGGCCGCAAGGCGCTGGCCGGCACGCTCGCGTTCTTTGGCTTCCGGGCGAACGCATTTGCCGAATGGCGCGAGGCACGCGCGCCCGCGCCCGCCTTGCCGGCGGAAGAGATCGACCGCCGTATCGCGGCGCGGCTTTCCGCCCGCCAGGCGAAGGACTTCGCCGAGGCCGATCGCATTCGCGACGAACTCGCCGCAGTGGGCATCGTGCTCAAGGATTCCAAGGACGGGACCACTTGGGAGCAGGCAAGATGATGACGCGCGATGACCGGCAGCCGATCATCGTTGCGGATGCGGGGCCGCTGATCCGGCTTGCGGCCGCGGGGCTGCTCGATGGATTGCGCGCGACCAACCGGCGTGTCGTCATCGTCGATCGCGTCGAAGCGGAGGCGACGCAGGATCGCTCCCAGCCATACGCCAAAGAAATCGCCGAATGGATCGAGCGCAATTCGGACGCGATCGAACGGCCGCGGACGGTGATAGGCTTCGGCATCGAAAAGCTTGAATCGGAAGTCCGTACACCTGCGCAGGATCAGTTACTCAAGTCGGCGCTCCGAAATTCGGGCGAAAACGCTATGCGCGAATTTCTTGAGACCTGGATACCGGACGCTCCGGGAGCGCTTCTCGTCTACGAAAACGAGGATATTCCATTCGCGCTGCAATCGAGCCGCGTACCGCTCATGCTGATGACGACGCGTCGCTTTGCTCGCCAAATTGTTGAATGGGATATCAATGTGGATGCGGTCCTTGCCGTCGAAGAAGTAGCAAAGAGATTCAAGACCCATCGTTCGATGAGCGGCAGCATTGATCCGGAGGAGTCGGTGGACTTTCGTCAGCTTCCACAACCAGACGAGCCGAAATGATGGCGCGCGCGCACCCATCGTTCGCGTTGCGGCCGTTCCTCACTGAGGACACGCCGCTGCTCGCCGCGATCTTCCGCGCCAGCATCGAGGAGCTGAGCGCCGACGACTACAGCGAGGGCGCGCGGCGGGCCTGGGCCTCGGCGGCCGATGACGAGGAAGCCTTCGCCAAGCGCCTTGGCGACCAGCTCAGCTTGATCGTCACCATGAACGGCTCGCCCGTCGCCTTCGCGTCGCTTGCCAACAACGAGACGATCGACCTGCTTTATGTTCATCCGGGCGTGGCCGGGCAGGGCGCCGGCACCATGCTGGTCGATGCGCTGGAGAAGCTTGCGGCCGCGCGGGGCGCAAAGCGCCTGACCGCCGACGTCAGCGACACCGCGCAAGACTTCTTCAACAAGCGCGGCTTTACGGCGCAGCAACGCAACACGGTACTGCGCGGCGGCGAGTGGCTCGCCAACACCACGATGGACAAGGCGCTGGCAATCGGGAAGGGGGCCGCATGAGCAAGGAACGCCTCTATCTCTTCGACACCACGCTACGCGACGGCGCGCAGATGAACGGCGTCGATTTCACACTGCACGACAAGCTCACCATCGCGCGGCTGCTCGACGGCCTCGGCATCGACTACATCGAAGGCGGTTATCCGGGCGCGAACCCGACCGACACCGAACTGTTCGGCACCAAGCGCGACATGGCTGCGACCTTCACGGCTTTCGGCATGACGCGGCGGCCGGGCCGCTCCACGTCGAACGATCCGGGCCTTGCGACCCTGCTCGACGCCAAGGCCGATGCGATCTGTTTCGTCGCGAAGTCGTGGGACTACCACGTGCGCGTCGCGCTCGAAACGACCGAAGAGGAAAACCTCGCCTCGATCCGCGACAGCGTGCAGGCGGCAAAGAAAAAAGGCCGCGAGGTGCTGATCGACTGCGAGCATTTCTTCGACGGCTACAAGGCCAATCCAACTTACGCGCTCGCCTGCGCGAAAGCCGCGCACGAATCGGGCGCGCGCTGGGTGGTGCTATGCGACACCAATGGTGGCACCTTGCCGCATGAGGTCGAGGCGATTGTCGGCGCGGTGGTCAAGCACGTCCCGGGCGACCATGTCGGCGTCCACGCGCATAACGACACCGAACAGGCGGTGGCGAACTCGCTCGCCGCGGTGCGCGCTGGCGCGCGGCAGATCCAGGGCACGCTCAACGGGCTCGGCGAGCGCTGCGGCAACGCCAATCTGGTGTCGATCATCCCGACGCTGAAACTCAAGCCGGAATTTTCGGAAAAATTCGAGATCGCGATCTCGGACGACAAACTGAAAACGCTGGCGCACGTCTCGCACACCATCGACGAGATGCTCAATCGCGCGCCGAACCGGCATGCCCCCTATGTGGGCGAGAGCGCGTTCGCCACCAAGGCTGGCATTCATGCCTCCGCGATCGCCAAGGACCCGGCGACCTATGAGCACGTGCTGCCGAACCTCGTCGGCAACGAGCGCAGGATACTGGTCTCGGATCAGGCCGGCCGCTCGAACGTGCTGTCCGAGCTCGAACGTATCGGCCTGACTGTCGACAGGAACGACACGCGCGTGACGCGTCTGCTCGACGCGGTGAAGGAGCGCGAGGCCGCGGGCTTTGCCTATGAGGCAGCCGACGCCTCGTTCGAGCTGCTCGCGCGGCGCGTGCTCGGCCGCGTGCCGGAATATTTCGCAGTCGAGAAGTTCGATGTCAGCGTCGAGCAGCGCATCAATGCGCTCGGCCAGCGCGTCACCGTGTCTATGGCGATCGTCAAGGTGAAGGTGGGCGAGGAAAGCCTGATCTCGGCCGCCGAAGGCAACGGCCCGGTCAACGCGCTCGACGTCGCGCTGCGCAAGGACTTGGGCAAGTACCAGAAATACATCGGCGGGCTGGAGCTGACCGATTACCGCGTGCGCATCCTCAATGGCGGCACCGAGGCGGTGACCCGCGTGCTGATCGAGAGCCAGGACGAAACCGGCGAGCGCTGGACCACGGTCGGCGTCTCGCCCAACATCATCGATGCGTCGTTCCAGGCGCTGATGGATTCGATCGTCTACAAGCTGGTCAAATCCAACGCGCCCGCATGATGAGCCGATGCACGCGGAGAACCTTCGTCCTCGCCTCGCTGGGCGCGGCTGTGGCGACGCGCGCTGGCGCGGCCAATGAATTCGTCGCGGCCGCATTTCGCATGAAGGAGCACGCCATCGCCACCGGTGACCAGGCCTATGGAGCTGTGATCGTGCGGGCGGGTGCCATCGTCGGCTGGGGGCCGAGCCGCGTGCGAGAGCTGGGCGAGCGGACCGGCCACGCCGAACGCGTGGCGATACACGACGCGCAGCGGCGGACCGGCCGTGATGACCTGTCCGGCTGCGCGATGTACTCGACCTCGCCGCCATGCGGCGCCTGCGAGCGCGCCGCCGCGCAGGCGAAGCTCGCCCGCATGTACCACGGCCCCGACGCCACCGATGCAGGAGCGCCGCGATGATCGACCATGTCTCCGTCGCGGTGAGCGACCTGTCGCGCTCCACGCGCTTCTACGAGGCGGTGCTCGGCGCAATCGGCTACGCGCCGCTGGACGTGCGCGGCTCGACCGTCGGCTTCGGCAAGACATATTCCGAGTTCTGGCTCAACGCACGGCCCGAGATGGCGCCGCTGCCGCTACATCCCGGCGCGCACGTGTGCCTGCGCGTGCGCTCGACCGAACTGGTCGATGCCTTTCATGCGGCGGCACTCGCCAGCGGCGGCCGGTCGGACGGGCTTCCCGGCCTGCGCCCGCATGACGGGCCGAACGGCTACTATGCGGCGTTCATCCGCGACCTCGACGGCAACCGCATCGAGGCGGTGACGTTCGTGCCGGCGGCTAGACGCGCATTTCGGCATCGCCGACACAGGCTGAATGCTGTTCCAGAGCCAGATCTATGTGCTTGCGTTCCTGCCGCTCACCGTCGCGCTGTACTACGCGGCGGCGGGCTCGCCGGCTGCGCGCCAATGGGTGCTGATCGCCGCATCGCTGTTCTTCTACGGCTGGTGGGACCCGCGCTTCATCATTCTCGTGGTCGGCCAGATCACCGCGACCTGGCTGCTCGCGCGCGCCTATGAGCGAACCGGCGCGAGAGCCTGGCTCGTCGCCGGCGTCGTTCTCAATCTCGCCTCGCTCGGCACGTTCAAGTACCTCGATTTCCTGCTTGCGTCATTCGAGACCGCGAGCGGTATCGTTTTCCCGCGCGCGCATCTGATTCTGCCGATCGGCATCAGCTTCTTCTCGTTCCAGCTTATCTCCTATCTGGTCGACCGCATGCGCGGGGACGCGCCGCTCTATCCGTTCCGGCCGTTCGCGCTATTCGTGCTGGTGTTCCCGCATGTGATCGCCGGGCCGATCGTGCGGCACAATGAGCTTGTGCCGCAGTTTGCCGAGAATCCGCTGCGCGACGGGATGTGGGCGCGCATCGGTGCGGGCCTTGTGATTTTCACGGTGGGGTTCGGCAAGAAGGTTCTGCTCGCCGACGGGCTCGCCCCGACCGTCGACCAGTTGTTCGCGCAAGGCGCGCAACGCGTGCTCGACTTCGGCGAGGCCTGGACTGCGGCGCTGGCATTTTCGTTCCAGCTCTTCCTCGACTTCTCCGCCTATACCGAAATGGCGATCGGGTCGGCGCTGCTGTTCGGCCTGGTGTTGCCGGAGAATTTCCGCCGCCCGTATCTGTCGACGGATCTGCGCGACTTCTGGCGCCGCTGGCACATCTCGCTCTCGAACTTCCTGCGCGACTATCTCTACATCCCGCTCGGCGGCAGCCGTCACGGCGCGGCGCGCTACGCGCTCGCGACCGTCATCACGATGGGCCTGTGCGGGCTGTGGCATGGGGCAGGGTGGACTTACGTCGCCTGGGGCCTGTGGCACGGGATCGGGTTGATCGTCTGCCGCGCATGGCAACAGCTCGGACGCCCCTTGCCGGTGGTCGCCGGCTGGGCGATCACCATGCTATTCGTGCTCGTCGGATGGGTCGTGTTTCGCGCGGCGGGCTTTGCGTCGGCCGGCTCGATCCTTGGTTCTCTCGCCGGCTTGAACGGATTTGGCGGTGTGCTGGCGGAGGCGAAGCTGATCGCGATCGCAGGGCTCGCGAGCGCGCTCATTCCCTCGGCGCATGAGATGAAAGACCGCCTGCTGCGCCCGATGCCGGTGATCGCGGTCGCGACCGCGCTGCTCGCGGCATTCTGCGTCTTCGAGGTCGGCAAGGGCGCGCCGGTCAACTTCATCTATTTCCAGTTCTGACGATGCTGCAACAGACGCACCCACAGACCGATGTTGCGGCGCGCGGCGGCTGGCGCCGCTTTGTCAAACTGTTTCTCGGCACGTTCGTCGGCGGCATCGTTAGCGCAGCGCTGTTCATCCTGCTGCTCGACCCTTACGACGTGGTTCCGTTCTCGCTCCCGATCGAGCGGCCGCTGGTGAGCGGCAGCCAGCGCTTTGCCTATCCGCAGGTGATGCGCAGCAAGCGCTTCGACTCGATCATCGTCGGCTCCTCGACCGCGCGGCTGATCGATCCCGAGCAGCTCAACGGTCCGTTCGCGGCGCGATTTGCCAACATGGCGATGAACGCTTCGTCGGCGTGGGAGCAATGGCGCACGTTCGAGTATTTCCGGCGCCACGCGGGCACGCCGAAGGTCTTGATCGTCGGGATCGACGACGGCTGGTGCGATCCGAACGCGGGCCGCGACCGCATGCGGCACGGTTTTCCCGAATGGCTCTACGATGACGACCGCTGGAACGACTACGCCAACCTGTTCAACAGCGGCACGCTCGAGATCGCAGCGCGCCTCGTCGGCTATCACCTCGGGCTTTATCGCGCGCGCAGCCGATACGACGGCTTCGAGGTCTTTACGCCGCCGGAGAGCGACTACAATCTCGCGCGCGCGCGGGCCGGCATCTGGACGGGGCGAACGCCGCAGCCGCTACCCGACGTGCTGCCCCCGTCTCTATCCGATGAAGAGAAGCGCGCGCTGAAATTCCCTGCGCTCGCCTGGATGGAAGCGATGCTCGGCGAGTTGCCCGCCGCCACCACCAAGGTGCTTGCCTTCATGCCGGTGCACGTCGCCGCGCAGGCCTTGCCCGGCACGCGCGACGCCGCGGTCGAGGCTGAATGCAAGGCGCTCATCGCGGCGATCGGCCGCGCGCGGGGCGCGAAGGTCATCGACTGGCGTATTGCTTCGCCGATCACGCGGAATGACGAAAATTATTGGGACGGGCTGCACTATCGATTGCCGATTGCGCGGCGCCTGACGGACGATCTGATCGGTGCCGTGCTCAACGGCAAGGAATCGATCGACGGCAGCTACCGGCTGCCGGTCCGGTAGCTACATCCGCTCGACGGTCTCGGGCTTGCCCTGCTTCTCGCTCTCGCTGACCTGTGCCGCCGCCTTGCGCAGCTTGGGCAGTATCTCGTCCGGCGTCTCGGCGACGAGCAGCGCGACGCCGAGTTCGGCCCGGATGAACTCCATGCCGCGCATATGATCGAGCAGGGCGCAGAGCGGGTCCCAGAAGCCCTTGGTGTTCAGGATCAGGATCGGCTTCTTGTGACGCCCGAGCTGCGCCCAGGTGAGCTGCTCGACCAGCTCTTCCAGCGTGCCGATGCCGCCGGGCAGCGCAACGAACGCATCGGCGCGCTCGAACATCGTCTGCT
>JAXDOA010000358.1:0-9953 GCA_034669125.1 Hyphomicrobiales bacterium | reverse complement strand
AGCAGCCGCGCGATCGCGGCTCGCAGCTCCGGCATGCCGCTGTCCTCGCGCGCCGATGTCGCGAGGATGTCCGGGAACGCCGCCGGGCGCTTGGCGAGCGCCGCAGCCGCTGCGGCGATGCGGGCCTCAAGCTCGCCCTTCTTCGCCTGATCGGATTTGGTCAGCACGATCTGATAGCTCACCGCCGCCTCGTCGAGTGTCTTGAGCACGGCCTCGTCGGCGGGTTTGAGCCCATGCCGCGCGTCGATCAGCACGTAGACGCGGGCGAGGTTGGCGCGCCCCGCCAGATAGGCGTGGATCAGATCGGTCCAGGCCTTCACCACGCTCTTCGGCGCTTCCGCGTAGCCGTAGCCCGGCATGTCGACGAGGCGGAGCGGGGAGTCCGCGCCGGCCGCGAAATAGATCAGCTCCTGCGTGCGGCCGGGCGTGTTGGACGTGCGCGCGAGCGCCTTGCGCGAGGTGAGCGCGTTGATCAGGCTCGATTTGCCGACATTCGAGCGCCCCGCGAACGCGATCTCGACGCCCTTCATCGGCGGCAGCCGCTCGATCGTGCCGGCGGCAGCGGCAAACTGCCAGTCGGCCGCGAACAGCCGGCGCCCGGCCTCGATCTCGGATGCGGTGAAGGGTGTCATGCGGGGTGGTTACGCCCTGCCAGCGCGGGCATCAAGCGGTCGCCGCGGCGCGGCGCTTCGATGTCGGCACAGGTGCCCAGCGCTGATGATCCTTGGGCAAGGCTCCCGGACATGCGAGGATGTCTCATCAAGGTCTCACTCGGCAAGCCAGGGAGATAGAAATGATCGCGCCAATCAGAGTCGTCTTCGCATCCTTTGCGCTTGGCATCATTGGAAGCGCTTCACTCGCGCTTGCCCAAGAGCCGGTTCAACTCAAATTCAGCCGGGTTGTGGATCTCACATTGCCGATCGAAAGCAACATGGCTGGAATTCCGGGATTGAAAATCTATGCCGACAATCCGTCCAAGGTCGGGATCATCGCGGCGATGACTGAGACGCAGAAAGAACAATTACGCACCGAAGGGCTGACACTCGTCGATAACATGGAGATCAATGGGCGGGTCATGATCTCGCTGCTCTCGATCCTGACCCACAACGGCACCCACATCGACGCGCCCCGCCATGTGCTCGAAAAAGGCTTCCCCGTTGATCAGCTTCCATTGGCGCAGGTCGCCAAAGAGGGCGTGCTGATCAGCCTGCCGCACAAGGGAGCGAATTCATCGATCTCGGTAAAAGACATTCTGGATACGGGCGTTGAGCTCGGGCCAAATCGGATTCCCGTCATCCATACAGGTTGGACAGACAAGACTTGGGGCAAGCCGGAGTTCTGGTCGCAGATGCCTTATCTGGAGCCTGGCGTCGGCGCGATGATGGCGAGCAAGGGCGTGACTGCGCTGGCGATGGACGTTTTTCCTGAAAAGGCGCTGTGGCGGGGCGTTAAACTGGAACCCGGTGAAGTCTGGCTTGGAAACCATCGCGCCCTGCTAGAGAAGGGCATTCCCTTGATCCAGTTCGTCACGAATCTTTCGCAGATTGGCTCGAATAAGTTTGTCCTCGTCGCGCTGCCCTTGAAAATGAAAGGCGCCGATGGAAGTCCGGCGCGCGTGATTGCTCTGGTGGAGTGACGCCTCCCATCGCGCGATCTCGGAGCGGGTCGTTGAAGGCCCGCTACCCGTCGCCGCCATGCAGATTAGGTGGCGATCAGCTCGCGCATCGCCCGCACGGCGGCCGGATAGCCCTTGGCGCCCAGCCCCGCGATGATCGCGGTCGCGACCTTCGAGACGTAGGAATTGTGATAGTGCGCCTCGCGCTTGTGGATGTTTGAGATGTGCAGTTCGATGATCGGCCCCGGGAACATCTTCAGCGCGTCGAACAGCGCGAGCGACGTGAACGTGTAGGCGGCCGGGTTGATGATGATGCCGCTGCCGCTGTCGATCGCTTCATGCACCCACTCGATGAGCTGCGTCTCGCTGTTGGTCTGGCGGAATTCCACCGGCTGCGTGCCGGCCTCGGCGCGGCACATTTTCTCGACATCGGCGAGCGTGGTGATGCCGTAGATATGCGGCTCGCGCGTACCGAGGCGGTTGAGGTTCGGGCCGTTGAGAATGTAGAGCGGCTTGCTCATGCGTCTTTCTTTCAGGTGGGAGGCGGATCAGCCCTTGTAGCCCATCATGCGTGGCAGCCAGAGAACGGTCTCCGGGATGAATGTGATGATCGCCAGCGCCACGATCATCGCAATGACGAACGGCATCGTGTCGCGGATGATGTGGCGCAGCGGCGCGCCGGAGATCGCCGAGATGATGAACAGCAACAACCCGTAGGGCGGGGTCACCAGGCCGATCATGATGTTGAACACCGCGACCACGCCGAAGTGCACGAGGTCAATGCCGAGTGCCTTGGCGGTCGGGATAAAGATCGGCAGCACCACCAGGATGATGGTCGAGCCTTCCAGCAGGCAGCCAAGCACCAGCAGGATGATGTTGACCCAGAACAGGAAGGCCCATGCGGTGAAATCGTATCCGGCGAGCAGGCCCTTCACGGTCAGCGGGATCTGCTCGATGGTCACCACGTAATTGAACACGAGCGCGCCCGCGATCAGCATGCCGATCGAGGCGGTGGCGCGCGACGAGTTGAGCACCGCCGCATAGGTGTCGGCGACCGTGATGTTGCGGTACCAGACGGCGCCGACGAGGAACGCATAGGCCGCAGCGACGGCGGCCGCCTCGGTCGGGGTCATGACGCCGCTGTAGATCCCGCCGAGCAGGATCACCGGCATCAACAGGGCGGGCAGCGCGATCCATGTGATGCAAGGCCATTCGCGCAGCGGGATCGGCGCTTCGACCGGATAGTCGTGCCGGTGCGCCTGGATGGTGTTGATGACCATCTGCGCGAGCGCCATTAGCAGGCCGGGAATGACCCCGCCGATGAACAGATAACCGACCGACGTGTCCGAGATCAGCGCGTACAGGACCATCGGGATCGAGGGCGGAATGATCGGCCCGATCACCGCCGACGCTGCGGTGATCGCCGCCGCGTAGCTGACCGGATAGCGGTTGTTGCGCGTCATCATGTCGATGCTGATGCGCCCGGTGGCGGCGAGGTCCGCGATCGCCGAGCCCGACATACCGGCGAAGATGATGCTCTGCGCGATGTTGATGTGGCCGAGCCCGCCGCGGAAGCGACCGACCAGCATGTCGCAGAAGCGCAGGAGCTGGTCCGTCATCTTGCTGACGTTCATCAGTTCGGCGGAGAACAGGAACAGCGGCACCGCGAGCAGGACGTAGCTGTTATAGAGCCCGTTGAGGATCTGCTCGGCCGAGGTTCCGAGATCGAGCCCCGCCAGCAGCAGATAAAGAATGGAGCCTGCGATCATCGAATAGCCGATCGGCAATCCGAGCAGGCCGAGGCCGAGGATCGTGACGATGCAAACGCCGAATGGATTTATCATAGGGCGGATCCGGCGCCGATCTCGATGTCGGGCGGGTGGCCGCGCAGCGCGCGCCACGTCAGGGCCGCATAGCGGACGATGACGCCGACCGAGAACAGGATGTAGATCGAATAGAGGTAGTCGAGCCGGATGCCGAGATAGGCGGACTTCTCCACTTTAAGGAACAGCACGTAGCTGATGACCGCGGGCAGCGCGATCCCGAACAGGACGATCGCCGCAATGCCGGTGATCACGGTGCAGACACAGCGCGCCTTGTCGCTGAGCGAGCTGTAGAAAATGTCGAAGCGGACTTCATCGCGCTCGCGCAGGACGAACACCGCGCCCCACAACGTGCACCAGATCCAGGCGATCAGGCTCGCTTCTTCGGTCCATCCGAGCGGGTAATTGAAGACGTAGCGCGCGACGATCGTGAGAATGAAACACAGGAACATGATCAGCAGCAGTGCTGCCGAAACGTTTTCCGCGCGCCGGCGCAGCCAGCGCGCATGGCCGACAAGCCTGCCCCAATCCATCCCCGATCCCCACCAAAAAGAAGTCCGTCCGCCGGTCTTGCGCAGACGGCGGACGGACCCCGCGACGAGCCCCCGGCCTGTTATTTCACCGCGTTGACGCGCTCGATCGCGCCCTTCGGCCATTCGTTCGCGTACTTGTCGAGGTACTTCTTCTGCGCGAAGGCGCGGAAGGCGTTCTGGTCGGGCGCGTAGACCTGCTTGCCTTCCTTCTTGAAGAACTCGATCGCCTCCTGCTCCTGCGCGTTGTATTTCGCTGCGTTGGCGTCGAATGCCTTGTCGGCCTCGGCGCGCAGTTTCGCTTGCTGCGCCGCGCTCAGCGTCGACCACGCCTTCTTCGACACCGCCAGCAGGTCGTAGCCGAGCACGTGGTTGGTCAGGATGAACTGCGAGGTCACCTCGTAAAACTTCATCGAGCGTCCGGATACGAGCGGGTTGTCCTGCCCGTCGACGGCGCCCGCTTGCAGCGCGGTATAGAGCTCCGCGTAAGCGACGGGCGTCGGATTGGCGCCAAGCGATTCACCGAGGAACTGCCAGAACTCGCCCGGCGGCATGCGCAGCTTGACGCCCGCGAGATCGGCCGGCGTGTTGATCTTTTTGTTGGGCTTCAGGTTGACCTGACGCGCACCGAAGAACACCGGACGGATCAGCTCGATGCCGAGCTGGTCGCGCGCCATCTTGATGAACTCCTGACCGACGTCGCTCTTGAACGTCTTCACGAGGTGATCGTAGTCGCGGAACAGATACGCCGAGGTCATCAGCGACCATGCCGGGATCTGCTTGGAGATATCGGCGGGCGCGAGATTGCACAGCTCGAGGTTCTCGCGCTGGAGCGCGACCAGCTCGGTGCCCTGCTTGAACAGGGTGTTGTTCCAGTACGGCTCGAAATCGAGATCGTTCTTCATCGCCTCGGCGAACGCCTTGTAGCCTTCGGCGCGCAGATCGGTTTCGGGAAACGCCGCCGAAAATCGCATCTTCGGCTTCGCCTGTGCGAAGCCCTGTTGCGTCGAACCCAGTGCGATTGCGCCGGCGCCCGCGGCCATCAGCGACCGGCGGGTGAATTGAGCGGTCATGGTTGTCCTCCCTCGCGTCGCCCCCATTCGGGGATGCGTCGGCGCCATCTATCGCGTCAGGGCGAGCCTGAATCAATAGGCAATTTCATTTTTGTATGAGATTTTTAATTTCGTATGATATAAGTCCCCACGGTGGCCCGGCTGGACGATTGCGCTAGAACGTGCGCCAGCCCGCTGAACGCCGCCGCGGTGCAAGGAAAAGACCAGGCCAATCAAGATCATGCTGACGAGAACCTCCGACTACGATTCGGTCGGCGAGAAAGTCTACCGGCGGATCCGCACCGACATCATTTTCGGCAAGCTCAGCCCCTCCGAGAAGCTCAAGCTGGACCGGCTGCGCGAGGACTATGGCGCGAGTGTCGGAACGCTCCGCGAGTTGCTCAGCCGGCTCGCCTCGGAAGGGCTGGTCGTTGCCGAGGGCCAGCGCGGGTTTGAGGTCGCGCCGGCCTCGGCGGAGAATTTGCGCGAGATCGCCGCGCTGCGGCTGCTGCTGGAGTCGCACGCGCTGACGCAATCCTTCCGCGCCGGAGACATGGACTGGGAGGGACGCGTCGTTTCCGCCTATCACAAGCTTTCGGCGATCGAGAAGCGCCTGCTCACCGGCGACCGCGCCGATTCGGAAACTTGGAAGCGCTACGACTGGGAATTCCATCACGCGCTGATCTCGGCGTGCGGCTCGAACGCGCTTCTGGAAACGCACGCGCCGATCTATGACAAGTATCTGCGCTACCAGATGATCGCCGGCATCTTCCGCGGCGAGATCGCCGCGCAGGAACATCACAAGCTGCTCGAATGCGCGCTTAGCCGCGACGCAAACACCGCGCGCGATGTTCTGGTGGTGCACATAGACGCGTGCGTCGATTTCACGCTCGCCAACGGCAATCTCGCCTTCATGACGCGGTGAAGTCTCGCGCTGGCTGCCGCCTTCGGAGGGGTGGCGGGTTCTCGCGCCTACCTACCAATCGGCAGGCGGCGTCTGCGCACGCGGAAATGATCCACCACAATGATGCTCTGGGTGATGTCTGCTTCAGTCAACGCGGCAAGAACTTCGCCCATGCGCGCGATGACGGCAGCTTCGCTCCAGTCACCATCGCGAAACAAGATCAGGCTCGGTTCGGTGGCTTGAGCGAGTGCGAGCAGGCGCGGATAGTCGAGATCGACGGTAACGACGGTTCGCGCTTCCTGCTTGGCGCGGGCCATGATCGTGACATCGGTTTCGCGCGCAAGTCCGAGGTCGGCGGCATGCACCGCATCGTGCCCGCGGTCGGCAAGCCACGCCGCCAGTGCTGGCGACAGCGGCATGTCGACCGGGAATCTCACTTGGCAGGTGACGTGGATTGCAACTCGACCGTCTCGTCCTCGGCGAGGAAGGCCGCATAGCGGAGCGCCTCGTCGATATCGCCGGACTCGAGATACGGATAGGCTTTGAGGATCGCTTCACGCGTCTCGCCTGCCGCCATCAGCCCAAGCAATCGCGCGACGGGAAAGCGAAGCCCGCGGATGCAGGGCTTGCCCGTACAGACCGCCGGATCGACCGTGATGCGGGTGAACGTCATTGCGTTAGACTAGTGTGTCGGCCTCGATGTCGCCACTCCTCCAATCCGTGACGCCGCCCGCGACGGCGAACGCAAGAGGGTGGGCAAACGCCATCTCGCCCTATTGGTCCGCCCCGGCGATTGCCCGCGCCGATTCAGAAACGGGTGTGTCCGCCGCGCCCTTGACGCCTTCCGCCATTCGTGAATGTTATACTATAACATTACAATAGGGGCTGCGGATGGCGAGCGCACCTTGGGCACGGACGGGGCGGTTCTGGATGGCCAGCGTCGCTGCGGTCGGCGGACTGGCTGCAGGCGGCCAGTACGCCTCGGCGCAGACCATGCTTCCCGAAATTCGCGTAACCGCGCCGAGCCCGATCCGGCGCGCGCCGCCAAGGCCGGCTCCCATAACGACGGTCGCGCCCGCCCCGCAGGCCCAGATCGAAGAGCCGCCCGCTCCGACGCTCGGCGTGCTCCCGATCGTTACCGACCAGTTCGCCACCGTGACGGTGATACCGAACGAAGAGCTGCGGCGGACGCCCGCGAGTACGCTCGGCGACCTCTTGTTCTCCAAGCCCGGCATCACCGGCTCGAGCTTCGCGCCCGGCGCGTCGTCGCGGCCGATCATCCGCGGGCTCGACGTCAACCGCGTCGGCATTGTGGAGAACGGCGTCGGGGCCGGCGGCGTGTCGGATCTCGGCGAGGATCACTTCGTGCCGATCAATCCGCTCGCGAGCACGCAGATCGAGGTGATCCGCGGACCCGCGACCCTGCGCTACGGCTCGCAGTCGATCGGCGGCGTGGTCAGTGCGACCAACAACCGCATTCCGGATGCATTGCCGCCGTGTCGCGACGATCCGCGCTGGAACGGGAGCAAGGCTTGCACGAACGTCGAACTGCGCGGCGCGGCAACGACGGTCGACAACGGGCTTGAGGGCGGCGTGCTGCTTGATGCAGTGGCCGGCAACATCGCGATCCATGCGGATGCGTTCGGCCGCAAGGCGGACGATTATCGCATTCCGAGCTATCCGTATCTGTTCGAACCCGGTCGGCCGTTCAACGGGCGGCAGCCGAATTCCTTCGCGCGCACCGGCTCGCAGTCGGTCGGCGCGTCGTACATTTTCAACGAGGGCTTCATCGGCGCCGCGGTCACCCAGAACAACGCGCTCTATTCGATACCGGGCATCGACGGCGAGGACCACCGCACGCGCATCGATGCGCGCGAAACCAAATTCACCAGCAAGGGCGAGGTTCGCCCGATGGCGGGCGGCATCGACGCGGTACGCTTCTGGTACGGCTTCACCGACTACAAGCACAACGAGATCGGGCTGGCCGATCCGCTCGATCCCACGACCGACGGCGTCCGCCAGAGCTTCACCAACAAGGAGCACGAGGGCCGCATCGAGGTGCAGCTCTTGCCGTTCAACCTGCGCTTCGCGCAGCTCACCACCGCGCTCGGGCTTCAGGCGGGACAGCAGCAACTGACCGCCCCAGGCGATACGCCGGGGCCGTTCAGCGGCCTGTGGGACCCGAACGACAATCGGCGCGTCGCCGGCTACATCTTCAACGAGTTCAAGTTCTCGGACTGGACCAAGGCGCAGGTCGCAGGCCGCATCGAGCACGTGCAGCTCAACGGCACCACGCCCGACTTCCCGGCTGATTTCCTCCCGGATCCCGCCAATCCGCTTGTCGCCTCGCAACGCAATCTGGAATTCACCCCGAAGAGCATCAGCGTCGGCCTGATCCAGAACTTGCCGTGGGACCTCGTCGCGAGCGTCACCGCGCAACGCGTCGAGCGCGCGCCGAAGCCCGCCGAACTGTTCTCGCGCGGCCCGCATGACGCGACCGCGACATTCGACATCGGCAATCCGAACCTGAGCATCGAGGTCGCGAATTCGGTCGAAGTCGGCCTGCGCCGCGCGACCGGCCCGCTGCGCTTCGAGGCGACCGCTTACACCACGCGTTTCAACGGCTTCATTTTCCGCCGCCTCACCGGCGTGATGTGCGACGAGAGTTTCGACAGTTGCGGCAATCCCGCCGGCGAGCTCAACCAGGCGGTCTATTCGCAGCGCGACGCGATCTTCCGCGGCGGCGAGTTTTCCGCGCAATACGATGTCGCCAAGGTGCTCAACGGCGTGTGGGGCATCGAGGGCCAGTTCGACGTGGTGCGCGCGACCTTCACGGACGGCACCAACGTCCCGCGCATCACGCCGATGCGGCTTGGCGGCGGCGCATTCTATCGCGACGGCAACTGGCTCGCGCGCGTGAACCTGCTGCACGCGTTTCCACAAAACGATATCGCGGCGAATGAGACGCCGACCGATGGCTACAATCTTTTGAAAGCCGAGATCAGCTACACGCAGAAGATCCGCAACGCCAGGGCCTGGGAGCCGAAGGAATTCACCCTCGGCATCGTCGGCAACAACCTGCTCAACGAGAACATCCGCAACCACGTCTCCTACACCAAGAACGAGGTGCTGATGCCGGGCGCGGGCGTGCGCGCGTTTGCCAATGTGAAGTTCTAGGCGGCGCCGCGCCGACCGGGGTGTTGTTATGGCTTCACTCTGCTTAGAGCGGCCTTGGCAATCGCGGCACCTACGCGTCCCTGGACTTTCTTATCGAAGAATGGGTCGTCGAGGTCGTGAGGTTTCGAGGAGTCCGGATCGTGAATGAGGGGGTCAAGCTGCGCGGGTCGCGTCGGGATAACGGCAGACCACAATCTCTGAAACATCGACGCGATTGACTGCCGCGACGAAAAACCAAAACCGGTCCGGCGAAATCCTTGGCGATAGCAAATGATGCCGATTGTGACCCCCAGCAAGATGGCCGAGGCAATCGCGATAAAAGGTATCAACTGGAATGCATGCGGTAACATTGAGGGTGCGAAATGCCTTCCCCACTCGCAATCGCGAGCGGCGCTCCAGGTAAAGACGCCATTGGGCTGGCGACAATCCCTCCCCAACAGGGTTGAAAACGGGCGGCCGGTTCGAAACCGGCCACCCATTCGACAGCATCAGTCGCAGCGGCGAATTCTGCGCACCGACCCATCGTCGCGTTCGATGGTGACAGTCCGGCATCCCCGGTCGGATCGCACTTCGCGCTCGCGGAAACGCGGGCGGTCATAGTCACCACGACGGTCGCGGTAGCGCGGACGATCCGGCTCGCCGACTTGGATCCCGACGCCAGGCACCGCGATTCCGATGCCTTGCGCACTCGATTGCGCGGGGGCGTAGAAAGTGATCGCCGCGGCGGCGCCCAACAAGATCAGTAGTTTTTGCATGAGTTTCCATTTCGCTCTGTCGAGGGGGAACGAGCCGCGAGGAGTAATGGTTCCGTTTGGGAAAACTCTATTGTGATCCTCACTGAGCCCGACGCCT
>JAXDOA010000357.1:0-18860 GCA_034669125.1 Hyphomicrobiales bacterium | reverse complement strand
TCCCGCATCTGCGATGCACCGCTTAGGCGCTGCATCGCGTGCGGGATACAGGGAGTGTGAATGTCCGCCGAACTGATCGTCTCGCATCTGCGCAAGCAATTTCTGGTCGGCCGCCCGGCGGTCGACGACGTCAGCTTCCGCATTGCGGCGGGCGAGATCGTGGTGCTGCTCGGGCCCTCGGGTTGCGGCAAGACCACCACGTTGCGCTGCATTGCAGGCCTCGAACAGCCGACCGCGGGCATGATCTCGATCGGCGGCGACGAGGTCGCGGCGCCCGAGCGCGGCTTGCACGTGCCGCCGCGCCTGCGCAACATCGGCATGGTGTTCCAGTCGTATGCGGTCTGGCCGCACATGACGGTGCGCCAGAACGTCAATTACCCGCTGCGCCACCGCAAGGTGCCACGCGATCAGGCTCAGGGCAAAGTGGACGAGGTGCTCGGCCTCGTCGGTCTGACCGAATATGCCGAGCGCCCGGTCACGCAGCTCTCCGGCGGGCAGATGCAGCGCGTCGCGCTCGCCCGCGCGCTGGTCTACGAGCCGCGCATCCTGCTCCTCGACGAGCCGCTCTCGAACCTCGACGCCAAGTTGCGGTTGCGGCTGCGCGACGAACTGCGCCGCATCATCAAGAAGGCCAAGGTCACGGCGCTCTACGTGACGCACGACCAGTCCGAGGCCGTGGTGCTCGGCGACCGCATCGGCGTGATGGAAAACGGCAAGCTGATGCAGATGAGCGCGCCGGTCGAGCTTTACAACAAGCCCGAGAACCTGTTCGTCGCGAACTTCACCGGCGTCTCGAATCTCATAAAGGGCGAGATCGCGCCCGCGCCCGGCTGCGTGAAGCTCGCAACCGGCGAGCTGCTGCGCATCACGGCGCCCGCACGCGGCAAGCCGGGCGATGCCGTCGTGGTGGCGGTGCGGCCGGAAAACATTCTGCTGCGTCCCAACGGCGAGGCGGAGGCGAACAGCTATCCGGCGCGCGTGATCGAGGGGCACTTCCACGGCACGCAGACCACCTACGCGATCGAAACGCTCGGCCACCGGCTGGAAGCGATCGAGCTCGGCACCGTGCCGCGCTTTTCCGCGGAGGATCAGATCCGCGTCGTGATCCCGCCGGATCATTCGTGGGTATTTCCGCACACCGACAGCCAGTATGCCGCCATGACGACGGCCGGCGCTACTCCGCCTTGATCTTGGCGTCGCGGACGATCTGGCCGTACTTTGCGGATTCATCGTCGATGTATTTCGCGAACTCGGCCGCCGTCGAGCCGATCGCCTCGAAGCCGAGTACGCCGAGCTTCTGCCTGATCTCCGGCTGCGCCAGCACCCTGGCGGCTTCGGCCTGAAGCTTCGCCGTGATGTCGGCGGGCAGACCCTTCGGGCCCCACAGCCCGTACCACGAGGAAAAATCGAATCCCGTCATGCCGGATTCCGCGATGGTCGGAATGTCCGGCGCCGCGGCCACGCGCTTGGTGCTGGTCACCGCCAGCGCCTTGATCTTGCCTGAGGCGGCGAGCGGGAGCGAGGACGCCATCGGGTCGGCAATCAGCTGAATCTGCCCGCCCATGATGTCATTGAGCATCGGGCCGGCGCCCTTGTAGGCGATCACCAGCGTGTCGACGCCGGCATCGCGCTTGAGCAGCTCGACCGCCAGATGCCCGGCGGAGCCATAGCTCGACGTCGCGAAGGTGTACTTGTCCGGCGCCTTGCGGACGAGGTCGAAGAGCTCCTTCAAATTATTCGCCGGCACGTTCAGCGCGGTCGAGACGATCAGTGGCCCGGACGCCACCAGCGAGACCGGCGCAAAATCCTTCACGGCGTCGTAGGGAATCTTGCTGTTGATGAACGGCGTGATGATGTGGATCGAGGCGGTGAACATCAGCGTGTAGCCGTCGGGCGCTGCCTTCGCGACCGCATTCGCGCCGACCGCGCCCCCGGCGCCTCCGGCGCGATTCTCAACGATGAAGTTCGCGCCCATGCTCTCGTTGAGCTTCTGCACCAAGAGCCGCGCCACCACGTCGACCGAGCCGCCGGCCGGAAACGGCACGATCACGCTCACGGTGCGGTTCGGATAGGGCTGCGCGATCGCGGGCGTGGCAAGCACCAGCAACGCGAGTGCCGTCAGGATGCGCTTCATCGGCCATCTCCCTCGCGCTAGTACGTGCCCGGATAGCTGCCGCCATCGATCAGCAGGTTCTGCCCGGTGATAAAGCCGGCCTGCGCCGAACAGAGGAATGCGCAATAGGCGCCGAATTCCTCCGCCCGCCCGTAGCGCCTGGCCGGATTGCCGGCGGCGCGCTCGTTCCAGATTTGTTCGAAGGACTTGCCGGTCTCGCGCACCAGCACCTCGATGTGCCGCTTCTGCGCATCGGTGTCGAAGATGCCGGGCAATATGTTGTTGATGGTGACGTTGTGCTCGACGGTTTGGCGTGAAAGCCCGGCGACGAAACCGATCAAGCCGGAGCGCGCGCCGTTCGAGAGGCTGTTTTCGTGCTGCGCGATCTTGGCGCTGCGCGAGGAGATGTTGACGATGCGGCCGAACTTGCGCGCCATCATGCCGTCGACGGTCGCCCGCATCATCTCGATCGGTGCGAGCATCATCGCGTCGAGCGCGGCGAGCCAATCGGCACGCGAGTAGTTGCGGAAGTCGCCGGGCAGCGAGCCGTCCGCGCTGTTGATCAGGATGTCGGGCTCCGGACACGCCGTGAGCGCAGCCTTGCGCCCTTCCGCGGTGGTCACGTCGCCGGTAACCGCCGTGACCTTAACGCCGAGCGCGCGGATCTCGTCGGCGGTCCCGTCGAGCGTGGTGCGCGTGCGGGCCAGAATCGTGATGTCGACGCCGTCGCGCGCCAGCGCCAGCGCGCACGCCTTGCCGAGCCCGCGGCTCGCGCCGGAGAGCAGCGCCTTGCGGCCGCGAATGCCAAGCTCCATGACGCTTCCTTATCACGCGCCACGCCGGCTTGCGAAGTTGGGACGCGGCCCGCGTCCGGCGGCCACTGTTGCCAGCCGCGGCAAAGCGTGGTGCCCTGCGCGCCGACAGAAAAAAACAGCCGTGGAGGCGCAGATGACCAGGGGTTGCAGGCTCGCCGCGATCGCGCTCGCGTGCGTGCTGCCGCTTGCCGCGCAGGCGGAAGAGATCGTGGTGAGCAACTATGGCGTCACCACCAACGGCATGCCGTTCGCGGTCGCGCTCGCCAAGGGCTTCTTCAAGCAGCAGGGCGCCGACGTCACCGGCATCCTGTCGTCGGACGGCGGCGGCACCACGGTGCGCACGCTGCTCGGCGGCAACCTCGCCTATGGCGAGATCAACCCGACCGCGACGGTGATCGCGATTCAGCAGGGCGCCGACCTGAAGATCGTCAGCGACAATGTGCAGACGGTCGCGGAATTCATTTGGGCGGTGAAACCGGACTCGGCCATCAAGACCGCCACCGACCTGAAGGGCAAGAAGATCGGCTACACCAATCCGCGCTCGACCAGCCAGGCGCTCGCGATCCTGGTGCTGGAGAAGGCCGGGCTGAAGCCCACCGATGCCGAACTGGTGAAGACCGGCGGCTTCGGCGAGGGCGTCGTGGCGCTCGATCTCGGCGCCGTCGACATCACGCCGATCCCGGAGCCGCTCTGGTCGCTGCATCAGGCGAAATACCGCGCGGTGGTGCGGGCGAGCGAGCTTCTTCCGCCGCTCGACAACGTGGTCGGCGTCACCACCGGCAAGGCCGCCAGGGAACGCGGCGATTTCATCCGCGCCGTGATCCGCGCACGGCGTCAGGCGGTCGATTTCATGTACGCCAACCCGGACGAGTCCGCCGGCATCATCGCCAAGGTCTACAATCTGACGCCCGAGGTCGCGCTGAGCGCGTTGAAGAATCTGCTCGGCAGCCACGAGAAGTCCGGCGTGCGCTACTGGAGCGGCGGCGAGATCAACCTGAAAGCCCTGAACGAGATGATGCGCGCGCAGAAGATCGTCGGCGCACTGAAGGACGATCCGGACTGGAGCAAGATCATCGACGAGAGCTTTCTTCCCGATGATCTGAAGAAGAAAACCAACTGACCGTGACGCCCGTTCACGTCGCGCTGCGCGGCGTCACGCGCGTTTTTCCGGCGACAGCCGCGCAACGCGAGGTGAAGGCGCTCGGGCCGATCGATCTCGAACTGCGCACGGCCGAGTTCTTCGTGGTGGTCGGGCCCTCGGGCTGCGGGAAATCCACGTTGCTGGAGATCATCGCCGGGTTGAGTACCGCGACCACGGGAACCGTGATGCTCGAAGGCAGGCCGGTCGCGGGCGAAGTCCCCGAGGGCATCGGTGTGGTGTTCCAGGAGGATGCGAGCTTTCCCTGGCTCAACGTGACCGACAACATCGCATTCGGGCTGCGCCAGACCGCACTCGACAAGGCCGAGATCGAACGCCGCGTCGGTCACGCGTTGCGCCTGATGGGACTCACGGAATTTGCCGCCGCCTATCCGGTGCAATTGTCCGGCGGCATGCGCCAGCGCGTCTGCCTTGCCCGCACACTAGTGCAGCGGCCGCGCGTGATCCTGCTCGATGAGCCGTTCGGCGCGCTCGATCAGCAGACGCGCTTCCTGATGGGTGACGAACTGCTGCGGCTGTGGCGCGAGTCCGGCGCGACCGTGATGCTGATCACGCATTCGCTCGACGAGGCCGCGATGCTCGGCGACCGCATCGGCGTGATGTCGGCGCGGCCTGGCCGCATGCTGGAAATCATCGAGACCGGCTGGGGCGAGGAGCGCGGCAGCCGCGTGGTGGCGACGCCGCGCTTCGGCGAAATCACGGCGCGGCTGTGGGAATTGCTGCGCGATGAGTCGCAGCGCGCGATGACGGGCGCGCCGTGACGCCCGGCCGGGTAAGGTTCGCGCTCGCGGCGGCGCTGGTGCTGCTGCTCGAAGGCCTGAGCCGCTTCGGTTTCATCGACCGCTTCGCGATGATCCCGCCGAGCGAGATCCTCTGGCACCTCGGTAAGATCCTCAGCAGCGGCGAGATGTGGCCCGCGATCGTCAAGACGTTGAGCAATGTCGCCGTCGCCTGCGTGGCCGCCATCATCGTCGGCGTCATCCTTGGCACCTTGATCCACGCCTGGCGGAGCTTACGCGAAACGCTCGATCCATTGTTCGCCGCCTACTACGCGATCCCGGTCTACGCCTTCTATCCGCTGTTCATCGTGATCTTCGGCCTCGGCGATTTCCCGCAGGTGCTGATCGGCTTCATGCTTGGGCTGGTCGCCGTCATCGTCAACACGCTCAACGGCCTCGACCGCGTGCCGCGCGTGCTCATCAAAACCGCGCGCATCCAGCGCCTCGGGCCGCTGGCGACCGCATTGAAGGTCACACTACCCTACGCGGTGCCGTACATCTTCACCGGCATCAAGCTCGCGGTCGCGTATTCGTTTATCGGCGTGATCGGCGCCGAGTTGATCATGTCGCGCACCGGGCTCGGCTACGAGATCGGCTACGCCTACAACAGTTTCGACAACGCCGTGATGTATCCGCTGATCGTGTTTGTCCTCACGGTCGCCGCCAGCGTCAACACGATGTTCTTCCTGTGGGAGAAGAAGATGCTGGCGAGGCGGCGCAAATGAGAAGCTTGCGCGCCGCAATCCTGATCGCCTGCGTGCTGGCGGGGTGGGAGGCGCTGTTCTGGTTCGCGGGATCGAGCGCGCTGACCTCGCCGCTCGACACGATCGCGTACCTAGGCGAGCTTCTGTCGTCGCCAAGATTCTATCCGCACCTGATCGAAACTGCGCAAGCTTTCGCGGTCGCGCTCGGCATTGCGATCTCGTGCGGCATCCTGATCGGCTTCACGCTCGGCCTTTATCGTTTCGCGGCCGATGTCAGTGAGCCGGTGCTGGTCGCGCTCTACTCGATCCCCAAGCTCGCGCTCTATCCGATCGTGCTGCTCGCCTTCGGCATCGGTATGCCGGCCAAGATCGCGTTCGGCGCGATCCACGGCATCATGCCGATCGCGATCTTCGCGCTCGGAGCGGTGCGCAATCTCAATCCGGTCTACCTGAAGGCCGCGCGCGTGATGCGGCTCACGCCATCGCGCATCGCAGCCCGCGTCTTGCTGCCGGCCGCGATCCCGGAAATCTTCACCGGCATCCGCATCGGTTTCTCGCTGACGCTGATCGGTACGCTGCTGGGCGAGATGTTCGCCTCGCAGCGCGGGCTCGGCTACCTGCTGATCCAGGCAATCGGCCTGCACAATGTGCGCATGATCATGGCGCTGACGCTGCTTCTGGTGGTCATCGCCGTGACGGCGAGCGCGCTGCTGCTGGCGGTGGACCGAAGATTGCGAAGGCATATGTTCGGTGGGAGCTAATCCCTTCGCTCCACATTCTCCCGCACCCGCGTGCGCAGCGCCGCAGTGTCGATCTGGTGCACGCTTCCCGCGCCTGCGAGATCGAGCGCATGCGCGGCGGCAGCCCCCATCGCGATGCACGGACCCATCACCCGCACGCTGGAGAGCGCCGCCACGTCGCCGTCGATGTTGCGTCCCGCCGCGACCATGTTGTCGCACTCCGGCGATACGAGACTGCCCATCGGCACATAATGCAGATGGTCGTCGCCAAACGGCTCCCACACATGGCCCTGCGACGTGTCGTGCAGCTCGATCGGCCAGCCGGTGCGCGCGACCGCGTCAGGGAAGGTGCGCCCCGCACGCACATCCTCGACGGTGAGTTGCTGGCGGCCGACGATCCAGCGCGTCTGGCGGATGCCGAGCGCCCCGTAAGTGCGGATGCGCGCCTTGCCGAACGCCGCCGGATATTCGGCGCGCAGGAACGCGACCGCGCGATCCGCCTGATCCTTGCCGTCGAGCGATTTCATCGTCATCGCAACCGGATCGAGCGGCGTCTCGACGTGCGTCATGTTGACCAGCGCGATGCTCTTGCCCGGGAACACGAACGCGAATCCGCTTTCGCGCGTCAGGCCGTAGTCCTTGGCCTTTTGCTTGAGCCGCGCCGCGACCTCCGGGCGCTCCGGCTGATGCGCCTCGTCGATCCCCTCGATGACGACCATCTGGGTGCCATAGATCGGCCCGTCCGCGGCTTCGCGGCACGCAAGCCCGGCGTTCCAGGCGAGCGCGGCATCGCCGGTGGCGTCGACGAACCCCGCCGCCGCCACGCTCACGTCGCCATAGCGCGTCGCAAGCTCGATTGACCGGATGCGCCGCCCCTCGCGCTTGACCTCGCGCATCACCGCGCCGAGTAGCACCGTGATGCCGGCGGCGCGGACTTGCTCCTCGATCCAGCGCGCGAGCGCCACCTCGTCGTATTGTACCACGATGGTATTCGACGGGCCGCCATGCCGGTAGTGCAGCGCGCCCTGCGCGCCGAGGTCGTGCAGAATTCCGTCGGCGATGCCGTGAACGGTCTGGTAGCCGGAATACCCGTTCGAGAAAAACCCGCAGAACGTCCCGATCACCGCATTGACTGCCTGCCCGCCGAGCGCGTGCAACCCGTCGACCAGCGCAACCTTGCGGCCGAGTTGCGCGGCCTCGAGCGCCGCCGAGACGCCCGCGATGCCGGCGCCGACCACGCAGATGTCCGCGCCGATCTGCCGCGCCGTTGCGCCCTCGCGCCGCACGATGCGCGTGGCGGTCTTGATGGTGGGCCGAGTGGGCATTGTTTACGCCTGTCTTGTGCTCAATCCTGTTCTATAACCTTCTATCAGGCGGCCGGGGAATCCGGGGCGGAATGGGGGGACCATGGCGGCACGCAGTACCGAGCGTTTTCTCACCACGCATACCGGCAGCCTGCCGCGGCCGGACGACCTCATCCAGATGATGTACGCCAAGGAGAGCGGCGTGCCGGTAGATCCAGAGGCGCTTGGGATGCGCGTGCGCTGGGCGGTCGCCGATGTCGTGAAGAAACAGGCGGATGCCGGCATCGACGTGATCAACGATGGGGAGTTGTCGAAGCCGAGCTATGCGACCTACGTGAAGGATCGGCTCGCGGGCTTCGGCGGCAGCGGCAACACCTTCGTCTATCAGGACCTCGCGGACTTCCCGAAGCTGCAGCAGAAGGTGTTCGGCGATCCCGGCCGCTCGCGGCGCAAGACGCCAGCCTGCAACGCGCCGATCGCGGTGCGCGATCCGCAGGCCGCCGTGACGGACGCGGAGAACCTCAAGCGTGCACTCGGTGCCGTGCGTGCGAGCGGCGGCTTCATGAGCGCGGCCTCGCCCGGCGTCATCTCGGTGTTCTTTCGCAACGACCACTATCCGAATGAGGAAGCCTATCTCTACGCCATCGCGGATGCGATGCGTGCCGAGTACGAGGCGGTTGCCAAGGCGGGATTCGTGTTGCAGATCGACTGCCCGGATCTCGCGATGGGCAAGCACATCAAATATTACGATGTCGACCTGAAGACCTTCCGCAAGGCGGCGCAGCTCAACATCGAGGCGATGAACCACGCGACCGCGAACGTTCCCCCCGAGCAACTGCGCATGCATGTGTGCTGGGGCAATTACGAAGGCCCGCACCACTACGATGTGCCGCTCGCCGATGTGATCGATCTCGTATTCAGGGCGCGCGCGAGCTACATTTCGTTCGAGGCCGCGAACCCGCGCCACGCGCACGAGTGGACCCTGTTCGAAACCGTGAAGCTGCCGGAGGGCAAGGTGCTGATCCCGGGTGTGATCGAGTCGAAATCGAATTTCATCGAGCATCCCGAACTGATCGCGCAGCGCATCGCCCGCTATGCGAAGCTCGTGGGCCGCGAGAACGTCATGGCGGGCAGCGATTGTGGCTACGGCACCTGGGTCGGGCAGGCGGCGGTCGATCCCGACGTGGTGTGGGCGAAGCTGGCGGCGCTAGCCGAAGGCGCGCGCATCGCGTCGAAAGAATTTTGGAAGTAACAATGCAAGTCGGTTTCATCGGTCTCGGCGCCATGGGTGCGCTGATCGTGCCGCGCCTGATGGCGGCGGGGCACAGCGTCACCGGCTGGAACCGCTCGCGCGACAAGGGCACGACACTGATCGACGCCGGAATGGCGTGGGCGGACAGCCCCCGCGCGGTCGCCGCGCAAAGCGAAATCGTGTTCTCGATCGTGACCGACAGCGCGGCGGTGCGGGCGGTTGCGCTCGGCGACAGCGGCGTGCTCGCGGGCCTCAAGTCCGGCGGCATCTATGCCGACATGAGCACGATATCGCCGGATGTCAGCCGCGAGGTCGCGGCCGAGTTCGCCAAGGCCGGACGCTTCATGCTGGATTCGCCGATCTCCGGCAGTCCCGTGACGGTCGTTGCCGGCAATGCCTCGGTGATGGTCGGCGGTGAAGCGGCGGCGTTCGAGCGCGCCAAGCCCGTCATGCTCGCGATCGGCCCGAAGGTGACGCATATCGGCGGCAACGGTCTCGCCTGCCAGATGAAGATCGCCGTCAACCTGCTGCTGATGGTCGAGGTGATCTGTTTCGGCGAGGCGGTCGCGCTCGCCGAAAAGGGCGGGGTGCAGCGCGATGTCGCAGTCGATGCGATCCTCAAGAGCGTCGCGGCCTCGCCGGTGCTCGGCTATCGCGGGCCGTTCATCCTCGAAGGAAAAATGCCCGACGTGCCGCTCGCGGACGTGACGTTGCAGCAGAAGGACATGCTGCTTGCGCTCGATCTCGGCCGCAAGCTTGGCAGCCCGGTACCGCTTGCCGCCGCCGCGAACGAGATGATGAATGCGTGCCGCGGCCTCGGCATCGATCGCAAGGATTTCGTCGCCGCGCACGAGGTCTATCGCCGCCTTGGAGGACAGTCATGACATCGAAAGCCGAGATGTTCGGCGCCGCTTTGGGCAAGGCGTTCAAGAAGACCGCCGAGAAGATCAAGGAAGGCATGCCGCCCGACAAGATGTACCGCACCAACCTGCGCGACGTGCCGAAGGTCGATGGGCTCAAGCGCGACGACGGCTGGGTCGACATGCAGGTACAGTTTCTGATCGACAAGAAAACGGCCGGCGCCGATCACGTCGTCGGCTGGACCGTGCTCAAGCCCGGCGCGCGCCATGAGAACCACCGCCATCACAATTGCGACGAGTTCTTCATCGTGCTGAAGGGGCAGGGACACATCTACACCCAGGAAGGTCAGAAGCCATCGATCGAAGGCGACGTGATCTATTCGCCGCGCGGCTGCTGGCACGGCTTCAACAACACCTCCGACCAGGACGTCGTGCTGGTGTGGGGCTGGATGGGCGCGGGCTCGATCGAAGCCTCGGGCTACGAGGTCAGTGAGGGACACAAGTGACAGACGCCTGGGACGATCCGCGCATCGCACGCGGCATGGAGAAGCAACTCACAACCCGCCGCGCCCGCATCGCGGCGGGTGAAAAGCCGCTCGGCTGGAAGGTCGGCTTGGGTGCGCCGCCCGCGATGGAGCGGCTCAAGATCAAGGCGCCGCTGGTCGGTTTCATGATGCAGAAATCGCTGATTGCGAATGGGAGCACCGCCTCGCTCGCGGGGTGGCACAAGCCGGTCGCCGAACCCGAGATCGCGGTCTACATGGGCCAGGATCTGCCCGGCGGCGCTGACCGTGCGACAACCATCGACGCCATCGCCAGCCTCAGCCCTGCGATCGAACTGGCCGATCTCAATCCACCACCGGATGACGTCGAGGTCACGCTCGCCGCCAATATCTTTCATCGCCACGTCATCCTCGGCCCACCCGATCCCGCGCGCGCTGGCGGCAAGCTCGATGGCCTCGTGGGCCATGTGTTCCGGCGCGGCGCGCTTGCGGCCAAACAGGAAAAAGTCGAGGCTCTGATCGGCGAGATGATCGGCATCGTGCAGCATGTGGCGGGCACGCTTGCGGCCCACGGTGAGCGCCTTCGCGCCGGCGATGTCATCATTACCGGCTCGATCGTCCCACCGCCCTTCATCGAGCCTGACGAGACCGAGTTCGCCTATGCGCTCGAGCCGGTGGGCGGGTTGTCGGTGAAATTCAGCCGTTGACCAGCGACACTTTCGCCAAATTGACCCTGCCGCTCAGGGTGCTACCGTCTGGCGAATAACAAGACAAACGAACTACTCAGGGAGGATTGGCATGCGATACACACTCGCGGCGAGCGCGCTCGCCGCACTGCTCGGCATCGGCGCGGCGAGCGCGCAGGACACGATCAAGATCGGCGTGATCCTGCCCTATTCGGGCCAGTTCGCCGACGGCGCCGCCCAGCTCGACAATGCGATCAAGCTCTATGTGAAGCAGCATGGCGACACGGTCGCCGGCAAGAAGCTCGAGTTCATCCGCAAGGACACCGGCGGTATCGCGCCGGATGTCGCCAAGCGCCTCGCGCAGGAACTGATCGTGCGCGACAAGGTCGACATCCTGGCGGGCTTTCTGCTCACGCCCAATGCGCTTGCGGCCGGCGACGTCTCCGAGCAGGGCAAGAAGCTCATGGTGGTCATGAACGCCGCCACCTCGATCATCACCACCAAATCGCCCTACATGGTGCGCACCTCGCTCACCACGCCGCAACTCAACGGCTCGCTCGGCACCTGGGCATACAAGACCGGCATCCGCAAGGTCTACACCATGGTGTCGGACTTCGGTCCCGGCATCGACGCCGAAGGCGCGTTCATCCGCGCGTTCAAGGAGGCGGGCGGCGAGATCGTCGGCTCGGTGAAGATGCCGGTCGCGAACCCGGACTTCTCCGCCTTCGTGCAACGCGCCAAGGATCTGAACCCTGAGTCGATCTACATCTGGGTTCCGGGCGGCGCGCAGCCGCCTGCGCTCGGCAAGGCGATGGCGGAGCGCGGCATCGATCCGCAGAAGGTCAAGGTGCTCGGACAGGGCGAGGTGACCGACGACGCCGCGCTGAAGAGCATGGGCGATGCCGCGCTCGGCATCATCACGGCATTCCACTACGACCCGACCCACGATTCGGCGATGAACAAGAAATTCGTGGCGGACTACAACGAAGCCTATGGGCGCAACCCGGACTTCTTCTCGATCGGCGGCTGGGATGGCATGAACGCGATCTACGCCGCGCTGAAGAAAACCAATGGCAACGCCGACGCCGAGGCGTTGATCGGCGCCGTGAAGGGCATGGCGTGGGAGAGTCCGCGCGGCCCGATCTCGATCGATCCCGAAACGCGCGACATCATCCAGACGGTCTACATCCGGCGCGTCGAGAAGGTCGGCGGCAAGGTGGTGAACGTCGAGTTCGACAAGATCGAGAACGTCAAGGACCCCGTGAAGGCGGCGATGAAGAAATAGCCCGCCGGCTGAGGGCGGCAGCATTCCATGATCGGTCCGGTGATCGGCGTCCTGTTCGACGGCTTTGCTTACGGAATGCTGCTGTTCCTGCTGTCGGTTGGGCTCTCCGTCACGCTGGGGATGATGAATTTCGTCAACCTGGCGCACTGCGCGTTCGCGATGCTCGGAGGGTACGTCACCGTCACGTTGATGAACCGCTTCGGCTGGCCGTTTCTCGCGACCTTGCCCTTCGCGTTTCTCGTGACGGCGCTGGTGAGCATTGTGTTCGAGCGCGTGCTCTATCGCCGGCTCTACCGGGCGAGCGATCTCGATCAGGTGCTGCTGACCATCGGGCTTGCCTTCGTCTCGGTGGCGGTTGCGGCCTATGTCTATGGCACCATCCAGCAGCCGGTGCAGATGCCGTCCTATCTGCGCGGTTCGGTGACGGTCCTGGGCGTGGGCTTCGGCGTCTACCGGCTGTTCCTGGTCGCTGTCGCGCTGGCGATCACGCTGCTGCTGGTCGCCGCGCTCGAATACACCCGCTTCGGCGCGCAGGTGCGTGCCGCGGTCGACAACCAGCGCATGGCGCGCGGCCTCGGCATCAATGTCGACGGCGCCTTCGCGTTCACCTTCGCGCTCGGAAGCGGGCTTGCCGGACTCGGCGGCGCGCTCGCGATCGAGATCGTCGGGCTCGATCCGTCGTTCGCCTTCACCTACCTGATCTATGTGCTGATCGTCGTATCGGTCGGAGGGCTCGGCTCGATCGCCGGATCGTTCGCCGCAGCGACCTTGATCGGCATCAGCGATGTTGCCGGCAAATACTACATCCCCGAGCTCGGTCCCTTCCTGATCTATCTCGTGATGGTCGTGCTGCTGATGTGGCGGCCGGCCGGACTGTTCGGGCGGCGATGATGTCGGTGACCGCCGCTTCGCCGCACGCCTATCTGGAGCGCCAGGCGCGCTGGACCTGGATCGAGGTGGCGTTCTGGGCGGCGGCCTTGCTGCCGTTCTGGCTGACGCCGAACTATCTCGTGCTCGCGAGCCAGATCGCCATCACGGCGCTGTTTGCGCTCTCGCTCGACCTGATCCTCGGCTACGCCGGCATCGTGTCGCTCGGCCACGCCGCGTTCTTCGGGCTTGGCGCCTACACGGCGGGGCTCGCCGCCAAGCATGGCTGGGGCGAGCCGATCACCGGGCTGATGCTCGGGGCGCTCGTCGCCGGCATCGTCGGGTACGCGGCGAGCCTCATCGTCTCCCGCTTCCGCCATCTCGCGCTGATCATGATTACGCTCGGCATGGGGCTTCTTCTGAAAGAGGCGGCGAACAGCGCAAGCTGGCTCACCGGGGGTGCCGACGGCCTGCAGGGCGTGAAGATGTGGCCGGTCTTCAACACGTTTCGCTTCGATCTCTATGGCTATGTCGCCTATACGTATTCGCTGATCGTGCTGTTTCTCGTTTTCCTCGTTGCGCGGCGCATCATCCATTCGCCGTTCGGCCTTTCGCTGCGCGGTATCCGCGAGAATCCGCTGCGCATGCCGGCGGTCGGCGCATCGAGCCGCGCGCATTTGCGCAAGATCTACACCATCTCCGCCGTCATGGCCGGCATCGCTGGCGCGCTGCTCGCGCAAACAACCGAGACCGTCTCGCTCGCATCGATTGATTTCGAACGTTCGGCCGATGTGCTGGTGATGCTGATCCTCGGCGGCGCGGGGCACCTCTATGGCGGGCTCGTCGGCGCGATCATCTTCATGGTGGCGCGTGACCAGTTCTCCGGCAACACGCCGCAGTTCTGGTATTTCTGGATCGGCACCTTGCTGGTCGCGGTGGTGATGTTCCTGCCGAACGGAATCCTGGGCGGCCTTGCAAAGCTTGTATCGACGTGGCGCGGAAGTTTTTGGCGGGGCAAATCGTGAGCGCGCTGTCCACGCGCGGGCTCGACAAGAGCTTCGGCTCGCTGGTCGTCGCCAGCGACATCTCGTTCGAGCTGCCGCAAGGCGCGCGCCACGCGCTGATCGGCCCGAACGGCGCAGGCAAGACCACGCTGATCAACCTGATGACCGGGATGCTGCGGCCCGATGCCGGCGAGATCCTGCTCGGCGACGAAGAGATCACCGCGCTCCCGCCCGAAAAGCGCGTCAGTCGCGGGCTGGTGCGCACCTTCCAGATCAACACGCTGTTCCCCAATCTCAACGCGCTCGAAGCCGTCACGCTCGCGGTGTGCGAGCGCGAAGGCATGGCGCGCGCCTGGTGGCAGCGCATTTCCGCCTACCCGTCGGCGGTCGATGAAGCGCACGCCATCCTCTCCTCGCTGATGCTCGGTGCCGATTGCTACCGGCCGACGCGCGAACTGCCCTACGGCCGCCAGCGCCTGCTGGAAATCGCACTCGCGCTCGCAACCCGGCCGAAGGTGCTCCTGCTCGACGAGCCGGCCGCGGGCGTGCCGCGCGACGAGAGCGCCGAACTGTTCGCCGCGATCTCCAACCTGTCGCGCGACATCACGGTGCTGTTCATCGAGCACGACATGAATTTTGTGTTCCGCTTCGCAAGCCGCATCATCGTGATGGTCGGCGGGCGCATCCTGCTCGAGGGTACGTCCGAGGAAGTCGCCGCCGACCCGCGCGTGCGCGAGGTCTATCTCGGCAAATCGCATCACGGTGTGCGTCATGGCTGAACCGCTGCTCGCGCTCAACGAGGTGCGCGCCGGCTACGGCGACGCGGTCGTGCTCGACGGCATTTCTCTGGAAGTGCCGGAAGGGGGCAGCCTCGCGGTGCTGGGCCGTAATGGCGTCGGCAAGTCGACGTTGCTGCTCACCGTCATGGGCTTCACCCATGTGACGCGCGGCACGATTTGTGCGGCGGGGACGGACATCAGCGCTGTGCCGCCGCATCGGCGCGCGCGCGCTGGACTCGGCTGGGTCGCGCAGGAGCGCGAGATTTTCCCCTCACTGAGTGTCGAGGAAAATCTCACCGTCGCCTCGCGCCCGGGCCGCTGGGACCTGAAGGCGGTCTACGGCCTGTTCCCGCGCCTCGCCGAGCGCCGCGCCAACATGGGCAATCAACTCTCCGGCGGCGAGCAGCAGATGCTGGCGATTGCGCGCGCGCTGATGACCAATCCGGCGCTGCTGCTGCTCGACGAGCCGCTCGAAGGGCTGGCGCCGATCATCGTCGAGGAATTGAGCGCCGCCATCGGGCGCATGATCAAGGATGAAGGGACCGCCGTCATTCTGGTCGAGCAGCACGCCGAAGTGGTGCTGTCGCTGACGCAGGAGGCCGTCGTGATGGAGCGCGGCGTCATCGTGCACCGTGCGCCGTCGCGCGAGCTGCTCAACGACGCCGCAACGCTCGACCGGCTGATCGGGCTGCAGATTGAGGCTTAATCCGCCAGCGTCACGATCGCGCCCTCATACGACTTCGCGCCCATGCCGGTGTCGGCGAAGATGCCGTGATCGGCGATCCACTTGCGCGACTCTTCGAACACCTCGCGCGAATAGGTCTCGAATACCAGTCGCTCGCCCGGCCCCCAGCGCCGCGTGTCCATGCGCGCGTGGAATTGCGTCGGGAACTCGCGCTTGTAGTAGTGCGTATAGAACTCCGGCCGCACGTCGATGTCGCGTTGCGCGCGGCGCAGCGCGCGGAAGAATTTGCGCAGGTCTTCCGGATCGGGATTGCCGGTGATCATCGTGGCGATCATGAAGGTGTTGTCGATGATCTTGCGGAAGCCGAGCTGTTCGGCGAAGTAGTACGGCGCCGAGAACAGCGCGCACGCCGGCAGCTTGCCGTCGACCAGGAGTTCCATGCGGCGGAACAGCATGCCGTCGTTGAACGACAGGTTGATCTTGTCGGCGGGCATGAACTGCTCGAGCGCCTGGATGGTCGAATAGTGGCTACCCGACTGGTAGCCGACCGAAATCGGCACTCCGGCGAGATCCTCCGGGGTACGGACCGGTGAATCGGCCGGCACGAACACGCCTGACGGCGCGACCGAATAGACGTCCGCGTAGAGCTTGCCGTGGCCGCTGGTGGCCGCGACGTTCACGGTCCAGTGGCAGGCGCAGCTGATGTCGGACTTGCGGCCTTCTTCGAACGACTGGTAGGCGCCGACTTTGTCGCCCTTGTCGTGGACCTTGCCGCCGGTCGTCTGCACTTCCTCGCGGAACTCGTAATCTAAACCCTCGTCCCGGAAGTAGCCCTTCTCCTCGGCGACCCACTCCTGCAGCCGGAAGTGCGGCTGGATGATGAATTTATGATTGCGCAGGATGTCCATGGAGTTCTCCCGGATTTGCCGGGCAGCAAACAGGCTAGGCGGGCCAGCGTCAATTCACTTTCTGGCCAAGGCCTCAATGAAAATTCCGCCCCTTGGGCATCACCCTGGCGGTCTGTGCCGCCACGTCGACTGCCCCGGCGGGCAACTCCCTGAACAGGGTCACCAGCGAGTCGCCGCTGCGCGGATGCCGATGCCGCTCGACCGGCGGGCGGCGCGCTTCATCGGCATGGGCCAGAGCGTTGATGAATTCATCGTCTGACAACCGGCGCAGCAGCGGCGTCAGATCCTCGATGTGCTCCATCACCACATGGATCACCCCCGACGCGCTCTGCAGCGGTCCGGTGACGGCGACGAGGCGCGCGCCGATCACCACCGGGCGGAATTGCTCGAATGCGCGCGCCCACACGATCGTGTTGGCGATGCCGGTCTCGTCCTCCAGCGTCATGAAAATGACGCCCTTGGCGGTGCCGGGCCGCTGGCGTACCAGCACGAGTCCCGCGACCGTCACGCGTTCGCCGGAGCGAATGCCCGGCAGCATCTCATGCCGCGTAATCCCGCGCCGATCGAGATCGCCCCGCAGGAACGACACCGGATGCGCCTTGAGCGAGAGATGCAGGTGGCGATAGTCCTCGACCACCTGCGCGCCCGGCGGCATCGGCGGCAACGCGACGTCCGGCTCCATCTCGGGCATCGCGACGCGGCGGAACAGCGGCAGGTTGTCCTTGTCGCCCGCGCGTTGCAGGGCGCGCACGGCCCACAAGGCATCGCGCCGCGAAAGCCCTAGCGAGCCGAACGCGTCCGCATTGGCGAGCCGCTCCAGCACGGACGGCGGTAGCCGCGTGCGCAGCCACAGATCGCGCACCGAGTCGAAGCCGCGTCCGCGCGAGGATTCGATGATCTTGCCATGGTCCTCGGAGAAGCCGCTGATCTGGCGGAAGCCGAGGCGCATTGCATGTGTGGTGCGGATGTGCGGTTTCATCGCGGCGTGGCGCATTTGCAGCACACCCCGCGGCGCTGGCGTGTCTTCCAGCGTGCAATCCCAATCGGAAAGATTCACATCCGCCGGGCGCACCTCGACGCCGTGCTCGCGCGCGTCGCGCACGATCTGCGCCGGCGCATAGAAACCCATCGGCTGGCTGTTGAGCAGCGCGGCGGCGAACACGTCGGGGTAGTAGCACTTCATCCAGCACGAGACGTAGACGAGGTTGGCAAAGCTTGCCGCGTGGCTTTCCGGGAATCCGTATTCGCCAAAGCCGCGGATCTGGTCGAAGCAGCTTTCGACGAATTTCGGATCGTATCCGCGCTCCGTCATCCCCTTGATGAACTTATCCTTGAAGTTCTGGATGGTTCCCATCCGCCGGAAGGTCGCCATCGCGCGGCGCAGTCCGTTCGCCTCGTCCGGCGTGAACTTCGCCGCCACGATGGCGATGCGCATCGCCTGTTCCTGAAACAGCGGAATGCCCAGCGTCTTGTGCAGGATGCTGCGCAATTCGTCTTTTTTGTCAGGATGAAGAGACGGAAACGGATAATCCGGCTCCACCTTCGTCTCGCGAAATTTCTCGCGCCGTTGCAGATAAGGGTGAACCATCTTCCCCTGAATCGGTCCCGGCCGCACGATCGCGACCTCGATGACGAGGTCGTAGAAGTTTTCCGGGCGGAGCCGCGGCAGCATCGACATCTGCGCGCGGCTTTCGATCTGGAACACGCCGATCGTGTCGGCGCGCTGGATCATGCGGTAAACGGGCGTGCGTTCGGCCTCGTCTTCCTGCTCTTTTCCTTTTCTGATGTACTCACGCTGCAAGATTGCCGGAATCGTTTCGGGCAGGCGGTAGTGATCCCGCAGGAGATCGAAGCTACGTCGCAGGCACGACAGCATCCCGAGCCCGAGCACATCGACCTTCAAAAGCCGCAACGAATCGAGATCGTCCTTGTCCCACTCGATCGCGGTGCGCTCGTCCATCGCGGCGTTCTCGACCGGCACGACCTCGTCGATCCGCGAGCGCGTGATGAGGAATCCGCCGACATGCTGCGAGAGATGCCGCGGCGTATCGATCAGCTCCTCGGCAAGCTCCATCACCCGGTTAAACCGCGGATCGGAGGGATCGAGACCCGCCTTGCGCGCCTCTTGCTCTTTCACGCCCGATTGCGACCATCCCCACAGCATGCCGGCGAGCGCACCGACAGTGTCGTCGGACAGGCCGAACACCTTGCCGACCTCGCGGATCGCGCTGCGGCCGCGATAGCAGATGACGGTCGCGGCAAGGTTCGCGTGATGGCGGCCGTACTTGTTGTAGATGTGCTGGATCACTTCCTCGCGGCGCTCGTGCTCGAAGTCGACATCGATGTCGGGCGGTTCGTTGCGCTCCTTCGACAGGAAACGTTCGAACAGCAGGTTGCCGCTTTCCGGAGTCACGGCG
>JAXDOA010000356.1:0-3551 GCA_034669125.1 Hyphomicrobiales bacterium | reverse complement strand
TGATGTCGTGCGGATAGCCGACGACAGCGGCTTCCGACACCTTCTCGTGCGCGACCAGCGCGCTTTCGACTTCCGCCGTGCCCATGCGGTGACCGGAGACGTTGATCACATCGTCGACGCGGCCGGTGATCCAGTAATAGCCGTCATCGTCCCGGCGGCAGCCGTCGCCGGTGAAGTACTTGCCCGGATAGGCGCTGAAATAGGTTTCGACGAAACGCTGATGATCGCCATAGACGGTGCGCATCTGGCCCGGCCATGAGTCCGCGATGCACAGGTTTCCGGTGGCGGCGCCTTCCAGCACCTTGCCCTCCGCGTCGACCAGTTCGGGGCGCACCCCAAAGAACGGATTGGTGGCCGAGCCCGGCTTGAGCGGCGTAGCTCCTGGCAGCGGCGTAATGAGAATTCCGCCGGTCTCGGTCTGCCACCAGGTATCGACGATCGAGCAGCGGTTGTCGCCGACCACGCGGTAATACCACTCCCAGGCTTCCGGATTGATCGGCTCGCCGACGCTGCCGAGCAGGCGCAGCGATTTGCGCGAGGTCTTCTTCACCGGCTCTTCGCCGGCCTGCATCAGCGCGCGGATCGCGGTCGGCGCGGTGTAGAAGATGTTGACCTTGTGCTTGTCGATCACCTCCCAGAAGCGCGACATGCTCGGATAATTCGGCACGCCCTCGAACATCAGCGTGACGGCGCCGTTCGAGAGTGGGCCGTAAATGATGTAGCTGTGGCCCGTGACCCAGCCGACGTCGGCGGTGCACCAGTAGATGTCGCCGTCGTGATAATCGAACACGAGCTGGTGTGTCATTGCGGCGAACAGGTTGTAGCCCGCGGTGCTGTGCAGCACGCCCTTCGGCTTTCCGGTCGAGCCCGAGGTGTAGAGGATGAACAGCGGGTCCTCGGCGTTCATGTGCTCGCACGGGCACTCCGCCGTCACGACCTCCGAGGCGTCGTGGTAGTAGACGTCGCGCACCGGATCCATGTCGACGGCTGAGCCGGTGCGCTTGACCACGATCACGTGGTCGACGCCCCCGACCTTGGCGATCGCCGCATCCACGTTGGCTTTCAGCGGCACCTTGCGGCCGCCGCGCAGGCCTTCGTCGGCGGTGACGACCACCTTGGAGGCGCAGTCCTCGATGCGGCCGGCAAGCGAATCCGGCGAGAAGCCGCCGAACACCACCGAATGGATCGCGCCGATGCGCGCGCACGCGAGCATCGCGTAGGCGGCCTCGGGGATCATCGGCATGTAGATGGTGACGCGGTCGCCCTTCTCGACGTTGCGGTTGCGCAGGATGTTGGCCATCCGGCACACCTCGTCGTGCAGCTCCTGATAGGTGATGTGCTTGGACTCGGACGGATCGTCGCCTTCCCAGATGATCGCGGTCTGGCTTGCGCGCTTGGGCAGATGCCGGTCGATGCAGTTGTAGGCGACGTTGGTGACGCCGTCCTCGAACCATTTGATCGAGACGTCGCCGGGGCCGAAGCTGGTGTTCTTGATCTTGGTCGGCACCGTGTACCAGTGCAGGCGCTTGGCCTCATCGGCCCAGAAGCCGTTCGGGTCCTTTATCGAGCGCGCGTACATCTCGCGGTACTTGGCGTCGTCGATATAGGCGCGCTTCTTCCACTCGGCCGGGACGGGGTAAACCTTGTCCGACATGCATTCCTCCACGCGGCACGCGCCGGACGGCTTGCTCGCCGCCCGATTGGTCGCTTCCTTGCCGGTATTATGCGCCGCAGTTTCGACGCGCAACAAGTCGGCGAACATCACACTTTGGTCGTTACCTCTCCCCGCGCACTTTCTTTCCCGCTCCCCGTGAAACGCGGCGAGGGTGCCCGAGCGAAGCGAGGGCGGGTGAGGCGCTTCTTAGTCGTGGCGTGATGCCCCTCACCCGTCACGTTGCTCGCTCGCGCTCGCAACGTGCCACCCTCTCCCCGCTGCGCGGGGAGAGGGACAAGAAAGAATCACACCCCCATCCAGCCGATCACGACGCCCATCACGACGACGACGAGCAGCCAGTGGCCGCAATCGATCGCGGTCAGCGCGTAGCGGCGGCCCGCGAAGGCGTTGTTGACCAGCATGGTGGTGACCATGAAGCCGGCCCAGACGAACAGGGCGGAGATGACGGCGCTGCGGATCGTCACCGCGCCCATGTGACCGACGAGGCCGGCCAGCACATAGGCCATCACGAGCTCGGCCACGAAGGCGAGCACGAACGGCAGCCAGGCGTGCGGCGTGCCTTTCTTGGCGGCGTTCTCGGCCTTGAACGCGTCCATCGTCTTGCCGTGCGCCGCGACCCAGGGCTTTCCGAGCGCGCCGTAATACGCGGCGCCGGCGAGCCAACCGGCGACCGCCGCGAGGATGACGGCGAGAGTGTTGATCCCGGCGAATGTCATGATGAGCCTCTCTGACCCCTGAGCATGTCATGGCCGGCGGAAGCGGGCCACCCAGTAAACACCGACGTCGCGGTTCATCGACGCAGGAGATTGCTGGGTCATCCGCTTTCGCGGATGATGACAGTCGAGAGATTTTGGTGCGACGACGCGCACGCCTCTTGTCTCGGGAGTGCACCAGCGCAACACTGGACGCACCTCATTCGGAGAGACCGACATGCCGCGCCGCGCGTTCATCGTTGCCATCTGGCTCATTGCCGCGATGTTCGGCGCGACCCATCCGGCGCTGTCGCAGGCCCCGTCGCCGGAGGCGACCGCGGCCGCGACGGAACTGGTCGAGACCATGCGCGCATCGGACCAGCTCAAGGCGCTGTTTCCGATGATCATGCAGCAGCTCAAGCCTGCCATCGCGCAGGGGCGGCCCGAGGTCGAGCGCGACTACGACGCCGCCATGCCGCAGATCGTGGCGGCCGCGAATGCGCGCATGAAGGAGTTCGTGGACGCGATCGCGCTGGTCTATGCGGCGCACTTCACGGCCGACGAGCTGCGCCAGCTCTCGGCGTTCTATCGCGGGCCGGTGGGGCAGAAATTCCTGCAGAACATGCCAAAGATCATGCAGGACAGCATGGCGGTCGGACAGAAGTTCGGCGAGTCGCTCGCCGGCGACATGCGCGATCGCATGACCGACGAGCTGCGCAAGAAGGGCCACAAGATCTGATCCTTCTCCCCGCGCTTGCGGGAGCCGGATGAGGGGCCGCCAAGCGGGGCGCGGCAACACCCGCATGCACGCTGTCGCGTGCGAAAGAGCTACCGATGAAACTGTCTTACGGTGCGGTAGAATGAAGGCATTATCGGCGTTGTTGCCGAAGTGGGCGCCCGACCAACTGCTGAGATTGTCGCACGACGGTCGCGAGGGGAAGGCGCGCTAGTTGCACCTGTAGCATTCGCTGTTGCAATTGCCGCCGCCGCGCCGTTCACACTCCCTGTAGCAGCCGATATTCAGGCGGCACGATTGCTGCACCGGGATCGGGGTGTAATTGCGTTCAGCCGGAATGGTGGGACTGAACGTAAAGAGTGCCGCGATGACCGGCAGGCTGCATAGCATAAGCGGGTTCCTCCGTGAGCGTGCTTTGCAGTCACTGTACGGATCGACTGCGCTCAAG
>JAXDOA010000355.1:0-19673 GCA_034669125.1 Hyphomicrobiales bacterium | reverse complement strand
GGGGTGCTTTGTCAACTTCGGTTCCGATTGGCACGGCCCGGGGCAGATCCTGTTCGGCAACCGTAGCGCCGTCGTGGTCGGAGAAATCGACGGATCGATCCGGCCGCGTACACGCGAGATGCACGCGCTGCTCCAGAAGTTCGAGCCCGATGCGGTGCTGACCGACAACATTTGGGGCTATCTGTGGGGCAAGCTTACTTACGGCGCGATGCTGTTTGCGACCGCGCTGAACGACGACCCGATGTCGCAGAACTTCGCCGACCCACGGCGCTTCGCCGTGTTCGATATGCTCGGACGCGAGGTCATCGCGGTCGCCAACGCGCGCGGCGTCAAGCCCGTGGGCTTCAAGGAGTTCGACGTTGAGGCCTTCTTGCCTGGCGCCAACCAGCAGCGCTCGCGCGCGGCCATTGCGGCGCTTGCCGAGTACACGAGCCACGGTGCGAAGACACACTCGGGCGTCTGGCGCGATCTTGCGGTCCGCAAGCGCAAGACTGAGATCGACCAAATGATCGGTATCATCGGCTCCCTCGCGCGCGAGGCGGGAATCGCAACGCCCGCGATCGACCGGCTGGTTGCCCTGATCCACGATGTCGAAGACGGGCGCCGCACCCTTTCCCCTGAGACGTTCAACCTCCTGACAGAGACATGCACATCCGCCACAATGGTCATGTCGCACTCGTAACCGGCGCAGCTCAAGGCATCGGACAAGCGATCGCCAAGGGGCTGCAGGCGGGCGGCGCGCGCGTACATGTTGCCGATCTCGATGCCGACGGCCTGTCCGCGTTCGCGAAACCGGATGGCCTTGTGGCGCACGTGCTCGACGTGTCGGACCGCAAGACGGCAGGTGACACGGTTCGCGCTATCGTCGGGCAGGAAGGCAGCCTCGACATCCTGGTGAACGCCGCCGACGGCGTGCGCAGACAAGTCGGCCGCCCGATCGAGGAGATCGGCGAAGATGACTGGCGGGTGATCTTTCAGGCCAACGTCGATGGCGCATTCTGGCTTGCGCAAGCCGCCGCTCCGGCGATGAAGCAAGCCCGCTTCGGCCGCATCGTGAACATTGCGTCTGGCGCGGGATTGCGTCCGAGCCTCACTGGCATCCAGGCCTATACGGCGGCGAAGCACGCGCTGGTCGGGCTGACCAGACAACTGTCACAGGACCTTGGGCCCTTCGGAATCACGTGCAATGCGATTGCGCCCGGCTTTGTGCGCTCAAACCCCAGTTCGGAGCGTCAATGGCAGAGCTACGGCGTCGAGGGCCAAGCGCGATTGATCGAAAGCATTCATACGCGGCGCTTGGGGACGGCTGGCGATATCGCGGCCGCGGCGCTTTTCCTCGCAAGCGATCATGCAAGCTGGATTTCCGGTCAGATTATTTCTGTCGATGGAGGAAGGTCCTAGATTGCCGAGAAACATCAACGCCAAGTGACCGCTGCATGCAGACGTCAATTCACTCGCCGCTCCGCCGTCGCGAAATACGCGAGTTCCAATCGGTGCGGCAGATCGGCCTCGGTTGTGGCTGCTTGCAGCACGATTGAGCCCCGCGCGAGCGCATAGACGCGGTCGGCCAGTGCCAGCGCCTTCTCGATGAGTTGCTCGACCAGCAGAACGGCGGTGCCGGTCTCGCGCAGCCGCCCCACGACGACAAAGACACGGTCGACCAGCACGGGCGAGAGACCGGCGGATGGCTCGTCCAGCATGAGCAGTTTTGGCCGCCGCACCAGTCCTTGCGCCACGGCGAGCATCTGCTGTTGTCCGCCGGACAGCGCGACCGCGCGCTCGTGACGTTTCTCGGCGATTTCGGGGAAGAAGCCGAGCGCTTCCTCGACGCGCGCGTTGCGCTCGCCGCGCGGCAGGTCGTAGGCCGCGAGCAGCAGATTGTCGAACACGCTCTGTTGCGTGAACACGCGATGTCCTTCGATCACGTGCACGAGCCCCGCCTTGGCGGTTTCGCGCGGACCCGCTCCGCTAAGATCGCGCCCTCCGAACTGCACACTGCCCGACCACGGCAATAGCCCCGATACCGCGCGCAACAGGGTGGTCTTGCCCGCGCCGTTCGGCCCCAACAGCGCGACGATTTCGCCCGCGCCGATGGTGAGGTCAATGCCGCGCAGCACGATCACCTTGCCGTAACCGGTTGAAAGGCCGGAGACGCGCAGCAACTCACCCGCCGAGGTAGGCATTGACCACCTCCCGGTGCGAGCGGATTTCGGCCGGCGTTCCGGCCGCGAGTTTCTTGCCGAGATTGAGGACTGTCACCTGGTGACAGATGTCGAAAATCAGGTCGGCATGATGCTCGACCAGCAGCACGCCGGTGCCGGTCTTGGCAATCTCCACCACCAGTGCGCCAAGCCGCCGGATCTCCTCCGCCGAGAGCCCGGCCGCGGGCTCGTCGAGCAGCAGGAAGGCGGGGCGCAGCATCAAGGCACGCGCAATTTCGACGAAGCGCAATTCGCTGTGTTGCAGGCGGTCGGTGCGCACGGCAGCGAGCCGTTCCAGCCCGACGATGGACAACGCAAGCGTCGCATTCTCGCGCAGCATCGCTTCGTCGCGGCGATGGCGCGGAAGCGAGATCAGCGACTCAGCAAACGTCCCCTGGCCATCGATAGTGCCGCCAATCATCACGTTCTCCAGCACGGACGCCTCTCCGACGAGCCGCGGCGTCTGGAACGTGCGCGCGATGCGCATCTGCGCGCGGGTGTGGCGCGCGAGCGCAGGCAGAACCTCGCCGCCGAGTTTGGCGGTGCCACGTTGCGGTGCGTAGTAGCCGGAGATCACATTCAACGTCGTGGTCTTGCCGCTGCCATTCGGGCCGATCAGGCCGTGCACCTCGCCCGGGTTGATCGTCAGATCGAGCCCATCGATAGCGTGCACGCCACCGAAATTGAGCGCCACGTCTTCGAGCGTCAGCTTGCCGGAATTGCGGTGCTCCCCCAGCAGGCGCGGCAGCAATTCGGGGCGCGGGACGATGGCGCGGTTGCTCTGCAGCGGCCGCCGATTCTTGAAGTCGAGCAGGTCCGCGATGCCGCCCGGCATCGCCAGCACGATGACAAGGAGGAGGGTTGCATAGAGGAACGTGGACCATGCGACCAAGGGCGCTGCGAGTTCTGGCAGCACCGTCAGGAGAATCGTGCCGAGCAATGGCCCCAGGACCGAGCCGCGTCCGCCAATAAGGATGCCGATGAAAAAGAGCACCGACAGTTCGATCGTGAATGCATCGGGCGTGATGTAGGACTGCAGCGACGCAAACAACCCACCCGCGACCCCGGCAACCGCGCCGCTGAACAGGAACACCGTCACCAGCAGCCCGGGCTTGGAGATGCCGCTCGCTTCCGCCGCGACCTCGGCATCGCGGATCGCGGTGAGCGCGCGGCCGAAGCGGCTCGCTGCGACGTTCATCGTCATCCAGGTGCAGACCGCCGCGATACCGAAGCAGAAGTAGTAGAACCCCCACTGCGAATCGAAGGGCGGCGGTAAGACTGGGCCCTGCACGCCGACGCCTCCCCCGGTAACGCTCGTCCACGCGAGCGCGATCTGCGTAACGATCGTAGCGAAGCCAAGCGTGGTGATCGCGAAGTAGAAGGTGCGCAGCCGCAGCGCCGGCAGGCCGACGATCACGCCGAACACCGCGCCGACCGCGCCTGCGACCGCAAGCGCGAGATAGGGATGAATGGGCGGCAAGACGTTGCCGGTCGCGAGCACGCTGCTCGTGTAGGCGCCGAGCGTCAGCAGCGCAACCCAGCCGATCGCGAGCTGGCCGGCGAAGCCGACAAGGAGGTTCAATCCCGCGGCCAGCACCCAATAGACACAGGCCCGCTGCGCGATGACGCCCCAATAGCCGCCCGCGAACAGCGGCAGCGCGATACCGATTGCAAGCAGGATGAGGAACGGCAGCACATGGCTGAACGCGCCCGAGCCGAAGAAGGAGGCTCGAGGGGGTGACGGTTGTGTTTCGGGTATCTCCGTCATACACGCCGTTGCGTCGAAGGGCCGGCAAGTCCGTCAGGGAACGCCAGCAGGACGAAGATGAAGGCGGCGAAGACGGCGACGGAGGCGAAGATGCCGCCGACGAGGAAGTTCGCGGCCTGCTGGAACAGGCCGAGGATCAGGCCCGCGGCCACCGCGCCGCGGTTGTTGCCCATTCCGCCAAGGGCGACCGGAACGAAGCCGTAGAAGGTAAGCAGCGGCGCATTGGCGAAGAAGGCAAGCAGGAGTTGTCCGCCCGCAAAACCGGCGAGCGCGCCGATGGCGCCGGCGATCGCGAAGCTCGCGATGCGAAGATTGCGTTCCGGCAAACCGAGCGCACGCGCCGCGTAGTTGTCCTCGGCAATCGCCAGGAACGCGTGGCCGACCAGCGTGTGGCGATAGAGCAGCTCCAGCCCGACGATCGTCACCACGCAGGCGAGCATTGGTAGCCAGAACGTCTGGTCGAATCCGCCGCGCGGGAGATCGAAGATGCGCGGAAACGGCTGCGGCTCGGTGCTCCACTCGATTGCGGCGAATTGCTGCGTCATCAGCGCGAGTGCGAGCGTCGAGAGCACATAGAGGTGCTGGTCGAGGCTCTTCAGCACCGGTCGTACCGCAAGGATTTCGGTGACCACGCCGAACAAGGCGCCGCCCGCCAGCGCCAGCACAAAGCCAAGCCAGATCGGCAGACCCATCCGCAGGATGAACAGCGAGCCCAGAATCCCGCCGATCATCCCGAGGGTGCCAGCCGTGAAGCTGAACACCCTCGAGGCCGAGTACATCACGTTGTAGGCGACGCCGATCAGCGCGTAGACGCTGCCGATCGCCAGACCGGACAGGACGATCGACTGAAGCATTCCTCAGGCGCCGCCGTAGCCAGGAGCCAGATTGAATGCACCGTCCTTGAGCGAGTTCGCTTCGACCATTACGACCTGCCGGTCCGGGTAGCCGTTGTGCTCGTCCGGCGTGAAGGAGTACTCCCCGTAGATGCCCGGGTAATCCTTCAGCGTGTTCCAGTGCGCGACGATCTTTTCCGCCTCGGGGCCAGAATTCTTGATGGCATCGGCGATCAGATACGGCGTGTCGTAGCCAACCGCGATCCACCACAGCAGCGTGTCGCTCATATCGATCTTGGCGGCGCGCAGCTTGTCCACGAAAGCTCTGGTGCGCTCGGGGAGCTTGCCGTCCGGACCGTAGCAGACCGGGCGGAAATTGTTCGGATAGACCTTTGCCCAGTATTCGGGCTTCTCGAGCAGAGCCTTGGTCTGTCCGGAGCCGAGCGTGGTCTGGCCGCAGATCGGCACATCCCATGCCAATTGTCCCCGCGTGTTGATGATGCGGGAGAGGAAACCGGCATTCACGCTCCACGGCATGATCGCTTCGGCGCCTGCCGCCTGCATGCGCAGGATTTCGGGCTTGAGGTCCGGATTGGCGGCATCGACGTGCGCCTGATAGACGACATCGGCACCGATCTGTTTCAGCATCGGCACATAGGCGTTGACCGAAGCGGTGCCGTAGCCGGTTGTATCGCTGACGATGGCGACCTTCTTCTTCTTGAGCACGTCGACCACGTAGCGGTTGGCGGCGCCGCCGATTTGCTGATTGGTCGGTCCGTTACGGAAGCACAGCGGATATTTTTTCGCATCGGCGAGCTGATCGACCCAGCAAGGATGAAGCTGCGGAATGTTGGCTTTCGCGAGCAGCGGCACAACGGGAATCGCCTCACCCGAATTGACCGGGCCGAAGACCACGCTGACCTTATGGCCACGCGTGAGCTCAGCGGCGCCGTTCACGGCTTTTGTTGGGTCGCTCTGGGTATCGCGGCTGATCAGCTCAATCTGGCGACCATCGATGCCGCCGGCCTTGTTGATCTCTTCGACGGCCATCTGGACGCCGCGATTGATGCCGACGCCGGTGGACGACGAGGGGCCGGTGAGTGCCGGCAGATAGCCGATCTGGATCGGAGATTTCTGGGCGATCGCGGGTTTGGCAATGCCGCTTGCGAGAACGGCGGCGCTGGCGGACGTCAGCGCCTGACGACGAGTCATCGACATCGGGATCCTCCTAAGGGCTGAAGGTCTCTGCGGACCTTTGAGAGGAACTATAGCCTTGAGTTGGACATCGGCAAAGCATGCCCACCGGGTACGGTTGGGCGGTAATACAGGTCGAAAGATGGGCAGGAAGCCCAAGGCATATGGCGGATTCGGCACGAGGTTCGTGTCTGACCCAACGGACTTCTGCCCCGGCCTTGCGGCTGCGTTGCAAGGGAGGGAAGATCACTGCCGCGCAGGCGACCGTGCGCGGATTGATCGAAAAATCATGAAAACATTCGTCCTGCGCTGCTGCAGGCGCGCCCCCGCCGTCCCGGTCGCACTCTTCTTCGCATGTGCCGCGTACGCGGCCGAGCCCGACTTCGTGCCGTCGGCCGACCTCCTGGCCGCGGCCAAGAAGGAGGGCAAGATCGTCCTCTACACCGCCAACTTCCTCGACACCGAGCAGGCCGTGGTCAAACGCTTTTCCCAGCGTTTTCCCGGCATTCAGATCGAGATCGTGCGCGCGCCGACCGGCCAGCTCATCACGCGCGTCAAGACTGAGGCGGCCGCAAACCGGATGATCGCCGACGTCATCGACTTTACCGACCGGGTGCAGGCGCGCGGCATGGTTGGGCTGTTCGCGCCCTATGCGCCACCGAACGCCGCCGACTACCCCGAGATCGCGCGCACGACCGACCGATTGTGGCCGCGCTCGGGCAACGCCTGGACCATCACCTACAACTCCGAGCTCGTGAAGGACCCGCCGAAGTCGTGGGCGGATCTCACGAAGCCCGAATTCGGCAAGCTGCATTTGGGGCAGACCGTGGTCGCGGCCGGCGGCGGCCCCTTCGCCCGAGCCATGTTCGAACGCAAGGTGATGGGCGAGGACTACTGGGCCCGGCAGGCGGCGCTCAAGCCGGCTCTGTTTCCGAGTCAGGCCCCGATGGTCGATGCGATGATCCGCGGCGAGATCGGCATTGCGCCGCTGGTCACCGTACTCGCCATTCCGCTGGCGGCTCAGGGGGCGCCGATCAAATGGTTCTTCGCGCCGGAGGGCGTTCCCGTCACGGTCTTCTGCGCCGGGATCGCCAAGGGCGCCGCGCACCCCAATGCGGCGAAACTGTTTCTCGACTGGGCGCTCTCGCGCGAGGGTCAGGCGCTGATGGTCGAACTCGGGTCGTTTGCCTCGATGACGAATGCTCCGATGCCGCCGGGCGTCGACGCCAATGCGATCAAGACCTGGTATCCGGACGACGCCGAGATCGAGAAGATCATCAAGCCTTGGACCGACGACTGGAACAAGGCTTACAATTATCGCCAATAGCGGGCGGCGGCGCCGCACCATAACCGCATCAGGGAGGGTCCGTGCTCACCGTCACGCGCGATATGGTTCTGCCCACCACGATCACCGGCTCATACCCGCGGCCGCTGTGGTTCGACCGCAGCCTGGAGGGCCGCTCGTTCAAGGCCGCGCTCGGCGACTCGCTCTTTCGCGAGCAATACCTTGACGCGGTTGCCAGCATCATCGCCGAACAGGAATCCGCCGGGCTCGACATCGTGACGGACGGCGACAGCCGCTTCGATCTAACCGTCGGCGGCAAGTCGTGGTTCTTCTATCCGATCGAACGTCTCGGCGGCATCACGGGCCACAAGGACACCTCGCGTGGATGGATGTCGCGCCACGGGCTACGCCCGGGCAAGATTCTCTGGGAGGTCCAGGAGGCCTATCAGCCGGGCGTCGTAGGCGAGAAGCTCACGCGCGGTCCGCTCGAATACGCGGCAATCTGGCAAGTGGCGCAGCGCATGACCGACCGGCCGGTGAAGTTCGGCGCGATCTGCGCGCCCTCGATGGCCGGTATGCTGTGGAACGCGTTCTACCAGAACGATCAGGAGATGATGCTCGACCTCTGCGACATCATGAACGCGGAGCTGCGCGACATGGCCGCTGCCGGCTGCCCGCTGATCCAGGTGGAAGAGCCGCCGCACCACATGCGTGCGCAGCAAAAAGAGTGCACGGACGCCGATCTCGAATTCCTCACGCAGGCGTTCAATCGTCAGCTCAAGGGCGTCAACGCCGAGATCTGGGTGCATACCTGCTGGGGCAATCCGAACCAGCAGCGCGTTCACTACAACGTGCCGAGCTACGAGCGCGCGCTGCCGCATCTCTTACAGCTCAACGGGGACGTGCTGACCATCGAATGCGCGAGCTCGGACGGCAAGGACCTGCCGCTGTTCCGGCACATCAAGACCGACAAGAAGATTGCGATCGGCGTGGTCAATCATTGCGACACCGTGGTCGAGCCGGCGGAGAAAGTCGCCGCGCTGATCCGCAAGGCGCTGGAGTTCATCCCGAAGGAGAAGCTGATCATCAGCACCGATTGCGGCTTCGGCCGCGAGGGCCTGTCGCGGCGCATCGCGTTCTACAAATGCGTGGCACTGGTCGAGGGCACCAATATCGTCCGCCGCGAGCTTGGCCTCCCGGAAGCTCGCGTGCGCGCGGCCGATCCGAAGCTCTGGTTTGCGGGGCGCGAATCCGTCCCGTGACGCCACCAAGGAACGCAGCTCCGGCAAACACAGAAGCCGCTTTCTGAGCCTGACATCTTCCGTCGATGATGGGTGATCGCGAAGATCCGGGCATATTGTGCGCTTGCCCGCCCACTTGCATACTCCACGCGATTTTGGACACCGGTACCTATTCCTGGAGACAGAGCGATGAGCTTGTGGAGACGGGCTTCGTTTTTATGCGCCGGAACGGGGTTTGCGATCGCCGTCGCCGCGATGGTTGCGACGACCACGGCGGTTCACGCGCAACAGAAGGTGCTGCGTGCCGTTTTGCACGCCGACGTGCGCACGCTCGATCCGATCTGGACCACGCAAACCATTGCCGGCATTCACGGGATGATCGTCTACGACACGTTGTTCGGCAATGACGAAAAGCTCAACCCTCAACCGCAGATGGTCGGCAAGTACGACATCAGCGAGGACAGGCTCGTCTATACGTTCACGCTGCGCGACGGATTGAAATTTCACGATGGCTCGCCGGTTACCACGAAAGATGTGCTCGCTTCGCTTAAGCGCTGGGCCGTGCGGGACAACGTGGGCCAGCGTCTGTTCTCCTTCGTCGACCGTTTGGAGGCGGCCGACGAGAAGACATTCCGCATGATCCTCAACAAGCCATTCGGCATGGTGCTGGAAGCGCTGGGGAAAAGCGGAACGTCCGTCGCTGTCATCATGCGCGAGAAGGATGCACAAACCGATCCGCAGCAGCAGATCAAGGAAGCGGTCGGATCGGGGCCGTTCAAATTCTCCAAGGATGAGTGGGTTCCCGGCAGCAAGACGGTTTATCTGAAAAATCCCGACTATGTGCCGCGGCCCGGCAATGAGCGCGCTTCGTTCTTCGCGGGCTCGAAATTCGCCGGCGTCGATCGCATTGAGCTGGTCTGGATTTCGGACCCGCAGACTGCGATGTCCGCACTCGTCAACGGCGAGATTGATTTCTGGGAAAACCCGAACATCGATTTCCTGCCGATTTTGGAGAAGTCGCGCGGCGTCAAGCTGATGAAAACCGGCGAATTCGGCACCAATGCGGGGTTCATCCGGCTCAATCATCTCCATCCGCCGTTCAACAACGTGAAGGCGCGGCAGGCGATGTACCGCCTGATCAATCAGGAAGACTTCCTGCGCGCGATCATCGGCAATCCTGAATATTATAAAGTGTGTCACGGCATGATTACGTGCGGCACGCCGCTTGCGAGCGATGCCGGCAGCGCAATGCTGAACGACTTCAATCCGAAGAAGGCGCTCCAGCTGATGCGGGAGGCTGGCTACAACGGCGAGCCGATCACGGTTCTCGCCGCGACCGATCACAACACGATTACGCCGGCCACGCAGGTGCTGATCCAGGCGATGCGCGAGGCCGGCCTCAATCTCGACGTCCAGTCGATGGATTGGGGCTCGGTCGTCTCGCGCAGAGCGAAGAAAGAGCCACCGGCTCAGGGCGGGTGGAACATCTTCGTCTCCACAATGGGTACGGTTGGGGCGAGCAATCCGGTGCTGCACCCCTGGATCGGCGCGGCCTGCGACAAGGGCCTGTTCGGCTGGCCGTGCGACGCGAAGATCGAGGAACTGCGCACCGCCTATGCGTTCGCGCAGACCGACGCTGAAAAGAAGCAGATTGCGCGTGACCTGCAGGCGCGCGCGATTGAGCAGGTCCCCTATATTCCGTTCGGTCAATGGGACTCGCCTTACGCCTATCGCGCCGACCGCATCGAGGGAATTGTGCCGAACACCGGTCTGGTCGTGCTCTGGAATATCACCAAGAAGTAGTGGGCTAGGCGTCGCCGACATCCGGCTGATACCTTGCGTTGGCAATGACCGCCTACATTCTGCGCCGGCTGCTTGCGACCATCCCCGTCATGGTGGTGGTTGCGATTTTCGTGTTCTTCCTGTTGCGGCTCGCTCCGGGCGATCCCGCGGCAATCATCGCCGGAGAGGATGCGACAGCGGCGCAGATCTCAGCCGTCCGCACGCAGCTCGGCCTCGACCGGCCGATTTTCGAGCAATTCATTGTCTGGCTCGGCGGAATGCTGCAGGGGGACTTCGGCACCTCGATTTTCTCGAACCTGCCGGTCAGCCGGCTCATCGTGCAACGTATTGAGCCGACCCTGTCGCTTATGCTCGCGACCTTGGCTGTGGCGTTGTGCCTCGCCATCCCGCTCGGCGTTCTGGCCGCCTGGAAGGCACGCGGGTTTGTCGATCGCCTGGTGATGCTGTTTGCCGTGCTGGGCTTTGCGATTCCGGTATTCCTGGTCGGCTACGTGCTCATCTATATCTTCGCGGTCAAACTCGGCTGGCTGCCGGTTCAGGGCTACACGCCGATCCGCGAGGGGCTTTGGCCCTGGATGGAAAGCCTGATCCTGCCGTCGGTCGCGCTCGGCATCACCTATATGGCGCTCATCGCCCGTGTCACGCGGGCCTCGATGCTGGAGGTGCTGGCGGAGGACTACATCCGCACCGCGACCTCCAAGGGCTTGACGACCAACCGCGTGCTGCTGCTGCATGCGCTGAAGAACGCGTCTGTTCCGATCGTAACGGTCATCGGCATCGGGGTCGCGCTGTTGATTTCGGGCGTGGTGATCACCGAGACGGTGTTCAACATTCCGGGTCTCGGGCGGCTTACTGTCGACGCGGTCCTGAAACGCGACTACCCGATCGTGCAGGGCCTCATCATCGTGTTCGCTGCCGCCAAAGTGCTGGTGAACCTGCTCATCGACATCTCGTACGTCTTCCTCGATCCCCGTATCCGGTATTGAAGCCGTGACGCACTCAGCCGCCGCAGAAGCACCTCTTGCATCGTCGCCACTGACGTACGCCGCCACTGCGATCCGCCGTAACCCGACGATCTTCGCCGGCGCCGTTCTGCTGGCAATTTTAGCCGCAATCGCGATTGTGGGGCCGTGGCTTGTCGCGGATCCGTTTCGGCAGGCTCCGATCAATCGCCTCCGTCCGCCGTCAGAGCGGTTCTGGTTCGGCACCGACCAATTCGGCCGCGATATCTTTTCGCGAACAATTCATGGCGCCCGCGTCTCGCTGATCGTCGGACTTTCTGTTGCGACGCTCGCAAGCCTGATCGGGCTGTGCGTCGGACTTGTCTGCGGCTATTTCAGGCGGATCGACGGCATCATCATGCGCGTGATGGATGGCATCATGGCGATCCCTACGATCTTGCTAGCGATCGCCTTGATCACGCTAACCCGCCCCGGACTGGGCATTGTGATCGTTGCAATTGTGATCCCCGAGGTACCGCGTATCGTGCGCGTGGTGCGCTCCGTCGTGCTCTCGATCAGCAGTCAGCCTTATGTCGAGAGTGCGATCGCTGGCGGCACGCGCAACACCAAGCTGCTCGCACGCCATATCCTGCCGAACACGTTGGCGCCGCTGATCGTGCAAGCAACCTATGTGTGCGCCTCCGCAATGCTGATTGAGGCTGGGCTTTCCTTCTTGGGCGCAGGCGTACCGCCTGAAATCCCGAGTTGGGGGAATATCGTCGCGCAAGGCCGCACGTTTTTCCAGATCGCGCCCTGGAGCATTCTGATTCCCGGCGCATTCCTCGCCGTGACCGTGCTCGCGGTCAACATGCTCGGGGACGGCCTGCGCGACCGGCTCGATCCGCGACTGGCGAGGCGCATGTGAGCCTGCTCCAGGTCCACGACCTCCACACCCATTTCTTTACCACGGACGGCGTCGTGCGCGCCGTAGACGGAGTTTCGTTCGATCTCGAGCCGGGCCAAACGCTTGGCATTGTCGGCGAGTCGGGATGCGGCAAGTCGGTGACGGCGCTCTCGATCCTGGGGCTGATCGCGCCGCAGACAGGCCGGATCGTTGCCGGATCGATCTGCTTCGATGGCCAGGAACTCACCACGCTCTCGAACAAGGAAATGCAGGAACTGCGCGGGCACAAGATCGCAATGATCTTCCAGGAGCCGATGACGAGCCTCAATCCGGTGCTCACGATCGGCACGCAAATCGCCGAGAGCGTGGTCAGGCACATGGGGCTGTCATGGCGCGCCGCCAGCGACCGCGCCCGCGAAATGCTCGATCTTGTCCGGATCGGCGATGCGCGCCGATGCCTCGGTCAATATCCGCACCAGCTCTCCGGCGGAATGCGCCAGCGGGTCATGATTGCCATCGCGCTGTGCTGCAATCCGCAGGTGCTGATCGCCGACGAGCCGACGACGGCGCTCGACGTGACGATCCAGGCGCAGATCCTCGACTTGATGCTGGAGCTCAAGGACAGACTGGGCACTGCGATCATCATGATTACGCATGACCTCGGCGTCATCGCGGAGACCTGCGAACGCTCAATCGTGATGTATGCGGGCCGCGTTGCCGAAGAGGCGGCAGTCACCGACCTGTTCGCGCGTCCTTTGCATCCCTATTCGCGTGGACTGCTGCGCGCATTGCCGACTGCGGATGAAGAAGTTGGGGCACGGCCGCGGCTCGCCGAAATTCCCGGAATCGTTCCGGCGCTGAACCAGCACATCACCGGCTGCACATTTGCTCCGCGTTGCGGCTTTGCGACCGAGCATTGCCACAAGGTGGCGCCTGCGCTCACGTGGTTCGGCGCCGGGCATCAGGTAGCGTGCTGGGAGGCACGGCGCGTCGGAGCCACAGCCGCATGACCGCGCCGGCAAGCCTGGAAGTGCAGGATCTGGTCAAGCATTTCCCGATCCCCGGGGGCCTGCTGCGCCGCAAGGGCGTTGTGAAAGCTGTCGACGGCATCAGTTTCTCGATCCGCCCTGCCGAGACTTTGGGGCTTGTGGGCGAGTCGGGATGCGGAAAGACCACCGTCAGCCGGATGGCCCTCAAACTGCTTGAACCGACGTCGGGGCGAATTCTTCTTGGCGGCGTCGACGTCACCGGCCTTTCACCACGTGCCATGTGGGAGCGCCGGCGTCATGTCCAGATCGTTTTTCAGGATCCTTATTCATCGCTGAACCCGCGCCTTTCTGCCGGCACGATCGTCGGCGAGCCGCTTGAGAATTTCCGCATCGCGAGCGGGAGCGACAAGGAACAGCGTGTTGCAGACCTGTTCGCCCGAGTCGGGCTCTCGCCGGAGACGATGAACCGGTATGCGCATGAATTTTCGGGCGGTCAGCGCCAGCGGCTCGGCATAGCCAAGGCTCTCGCGGTCAATCCCGACTTAATTGTCGCCGACGAACCGGTATCCGCGCTTGATGTCTCGGTCCGCGCCCAGGTCCTGAATCTGATGATGGACCTGCAGGAAGAATTCAAGCTCGCATACCTTTTCGTCAGCCACGATCTTGCAGTGGTCCGGCATGTCAGTCATCGGATCGCCGTCATGTATCTCGGTCGCATCGTGGAGCTTGCCGACAAGGGCGTGCTGTTTTCAGCGCCGCTCCATCCCTACACTGAAGCGCTGCTTGCGGCCGCGCCCGTACCGGACCCGGCACGGCGCAAGGGAAAGCGGGTCGTCCTGCAAGGCGATGTCCCGAGTCCCATGCATCCGCCGAGCGGTTGCCGCTTTCACACACGGTGCCCGTACGCCACAAGCGAATGTGCGGTAACCGACCCACCGCTACTTGAGGTATCGCCCGGCCGCCATGTTGCCTGCCTCAAGCGACCCGTCGGGGACCGCGGTGATCCGCTGACGCGCTTCCCGTAACGCCGGGGCGCTCGCCTTCAGCCTAAGCGACGAGGTCGGGTCCCGGCACAGGCTCGCCGCGCGTTACGCGCACCATGTTGTTGAACATGCGCCTGACGGTCGGTTCGAAGGTATCGGCTGTCGCCGCCGCGAGGTGCGGCGTCACGACGATGTTGTCGAGCGTCAGAAGCTCGCTGTCGGCTGGCAAGGGTTCGATTGAGTAGACATCCATCGCGGCGCCGCGGATGGTCCGCTCCCGCAGCGCCTGGGCAAGGCCCGCTTCGACAACGACCCCGCCCCGCGCGACGTTGATCAACACGGCCGAGCGCTTCATGCGGGAGAGCGCACGCTTGTCGATCAGGTTGGTCGTCTCCGGCGTCAACGGGCAGTGCAGACACACGATGTCCGATCGCGCAAGCAAGTCATCGGTCGTGGCGTAGCTCACGCCGAGCTCGCTCTCCTGCGTCGGCGAGAGCCGCGTGCGCTTGCTGTAAAGGAGCGCGCAGCCGAAGCCCCGGAGCCGGCTCGCAACGGCTTGGCCGATGGCACCAAACCCGATCAGGCCAACCGTCTTGCCTGAAATGCAAAATGTCTCACCCGGCATCTGGTTGAAGGCCATCCACTGTCCCTGACGCAGGCGCTCGTGGCCAAGCGCCTGGAACCGCAACGTCGTGACGATCAATCCAATCGTGAACTCGGCAACCGGCACAGCATTGCTACCGGTGGTGCGGGCGACCTTGATGCCTAATTCCCTGGCGGCCTGCACGTCGATGTTGTCGACGCCGACGCCCCACTTGTGCAGCAGCTTCAGCCGCCGCGCCGCTCTGAACACATCGCCGCTGACACCCACCTGACCGGAAATGGCAAAATCGGCATCACGAATGATCTCTTTCAGATGCTCGTCTCCACGCGCCGTCCCATGCGTGAGGACAAAGTCCGGCGGCAGGAGCCGTCTGAGATGTTCAGCCCGCTCGGACGATGTGAGATCGAGTAACACAACGGTGTGCGCCATTCAGGAACTCTCTCTTCTTCCAACTAGATCCTCTCTTCCAACTAAATCGTCTCGAACCGGATGCCGGGCCGGGCAAGCCCTCCCGAAATGCCAACCGGCGTGCCGTCCGCGCGCCAGCAAGCCGCGCCGGTCATCCTGCCGTCGGGAGAAAACGCGATGGCATTCATTCCGCCAGCGATGTGCTTCATCCGCTGGATGGTGTGACCGCGTCGAACGAGCGCTTGCACCGTCGCATCCGAATACGCCGGCTCAAGCTCCAATGCACCGCCTTCGGTCCAGATTCGCGGCGCCTCGACCGCCTCCTGCACATCCATGCCGTGGTCGATCCAGTTGACGATGGTTTGGAAGGCGGACGGGAAGATGCGCAAGGCGCCGGGCAGACCAAGAGCCAGCCGCACCGCGCCGTCCTCCGTCACCATCATCGGCGCCATCGAACTGAAGACGCGCTTGCCCGGCGCGATGGAGAGCACGCGCCCCGGATGCGGATCGAAGTTGTGCATGTAGTTGTTGGCGATCATTCCGGTGCCCGGAATCTGGACGCAAGCGCCGAAGAGGCCGTTAATCGTATGGGTCGCTGACACGACGAAGCCGTTGGCGTCTGCGATCGTCACATGTGTCGTATCGGAGGACTCCACGCCGTTGAGACGGCCCGGCGACCACGTGCGTGCGTGCGCAAGGTCGATGTCGGCTCGCCGCTCCGATGCATAGGCTTTCGATATCAGGCGCTCGATCGGCACCTTCACGAAGGCCGGGTCCGCCGTCGACACGGCGCGATCCGCGAAGGCGATCTTGAGCACCTCGGCCAGCAAGTGGATGCTGTCAGGTGAGCCGAAGCCCATCGCGGCGACGTCGAAGCCTTCGAGGACATTCAGCATCTGCGCGATGTGAACGCCACCCGAAGCGGGAGGCGGTGGGCCGATCACCGTCCGCCCGCGATAGTCGGTCGAGACCGGCGCGCGCTCGACCGGCGCATAGCTCATGAGATCCTCGGTCGACACCGTGCCGCCATTGGCTTGCAGATACTCGGCGACGATCGCGCCGAGAGGGCCCCGATAAAGAAGGTCGGGCCCTTCGTCCGCCAAGCGGCGCAACGTAGCTGCGTACTCAGCCTGTACGAGATGACTGCCTGCCGGAGCCTTCTTTCCATCGCGAAGAAAAAGCTTCGCCAAACCAGCGACGCCTACGAGGTCCGAAGCCATGCCGCCGATGCACTCGGAGAGATACGATGTGACGGTGAACCCATCTTCGGCGAGACGAATTGCGGGTCGCATGACGGCATGCAGCGGCCGCGTGCCGTATTGCGTCAGCATGTGCGTCCAGCCAGCGAGCGATCCCGGCACTGCGACGGCCGACGCGCCAGTCGCGTTACGCCGGGCTGCGGTGTCGCGTGCGGACGCAGCCCCATCGCTCACCGGCTCGTACATGTCGGCGCGCGCAGCCAGTGGCGCAGAGCTGAGATTGTCGATGATCACGTGACGGCCATCCGGCAGCCGCACATGCGAGACACCTCCACCGAGAATTCCGACCATCATCGGCTCGACCACCGTGAGCGCGAACAGCGCCGCGACGGCGGCATCGACTGCGTTTCCGCCGCCAAGCAGAATCTCGGCTGCCGCGGCGGACGCCAGAGGGTGGTTTGTGACGACCATGCCGCGCGAGCCGACCGCCGGACGCTTCTCACAAACGAACGGGGTGGCGCGGTGTCGAGAGGCAGCAACGGAAGACATGCGCGCAACTCTTAACGACTGCGGCAACGGACGCAACTCGGTTTGGCTTCTCGATCGATGCGGCCGCGCGTGCAATTGGGGCGCTCGGTTGCAATCTTGGTCATGCTCGTCCAAACGGCGCGCAATTGACGATCAGACCGAGGCTTGATCTTCTATTCAAAGGTCAAAGCGCCGGTCGCCGCCGCATCTTCAACGCATTCCTCACAGGTCCCTTATGTTCACCGTCAATCCGATGCCGCAGCAACTCCCGGCCGATCTGATCGTGCTGCTGGAGCAATGCGAGACGGCAACGATCGGTCATTTTCTGCATTCCGGATTTGTCGACCGGGAAATCCGCTCCGTCCTGCCGGGCAAGCGCGTTGCGGGCACGGCCGTCACGATCCGCATTCCTCACGCGGACTCAACCGCCCTGCATTACCTGACGAAATTCGTTCGCCCCGGCGACGTCGTGATGATCGACCGCTGCGGCGACGACAAGCACGCCTGCTGGGGCGGCGTCATCACGCATTGCATGAAGATGGCCGGCGTGAAAGCGGGCGTGATCGACGGACCTGCGACCGACTTCTCGGAGATCGTGAAGACCGAGATGCCGGTGTGGTGCCGCGGACCATCACCGATCACCACCAAGATTCTTGGCACGGAAGGTGCAATCAACGTGCCGGTCAGTGTGGGCGGTCAAACGGTTGAGCCGGGAGACGCGGTGCTGTGCGACGAAAGCGGCGTAATCGTGCTCAAGCCAGGCGATGCCGAGGCTCATGCGCGCCGCGCCATCGGGATGCAGGAGCGCGAGCTCGTCACGCTCGAACGACTGCGCAAGGGCGAGAAACTGCCGGACATTTCGGGCGCGACCGCCCATGTCGAAGGCAAGCTCGTGAAGAACTGACTGTTTTGCGGCCGTCTCGCCTCGGTTTGGGAATCATTATCAGGAGTGGAAGCCATGACGATGCATCTGAAAGCTCTCGCCGGAGCCGCCGTGGCGCTCGCTCTGTCGGCTCAGGCAGCTCTCGCACAGCAGAAGACCATCACGCTGATGGCGTATTCGGGCATCTTCCAGGAGCGCTACGCCAAGGCGGTGGTCGAGCCCTTCATGAAGGCGAACCCGGACATCAAGGTTGAATTTTTTGCTCTTCCGAACTCGGCGCAGATGCTTGGGTCGCTTCGCGCGCAGAAGGCCGCGCCGCAGGCCGATGTCGTCATCATGGACGTCTCGGTATCGAAAGCTGGAACCGACGAAGGTCTCTTCACGAAGATCGACGAGAAGAACGTGCCAGCGGTGGCCGAGCTCTATCCGACCGCGCGGGTCCCGGACATCGCCGGCGTCGCCGTGACCTTCGACAATCTTGTGATGATCTACAACTCGGATGCCATCAAGGAGCCGCCCAAGTCCTGGTTCGAACTCGCCGACAAGAAGTACGCCGGAAAGGTGACGTTCAACGGCATGCCGGATATCCAGGGCCTGTCGCTGGTACTCATCCTCGACAAGGCGCGCGGCGGCACCAGCTACCTCACGAACGTCGACAAGGGCATTGCGGCCGTCGGCGAAATCGCGCCGAACGTGCTGACTTGGGAGCCCAAGCCTGAGTCCTATCAGGTGATCATCCAGGGGCACGCTCATCTCGGCGCCGCCTGGAACGCAAGGGCGCAGCTTAATTCCGATATCTCCGGCGGAAAGCTCAAGGCGACGCTCCCGGCCGAAGGCAGCGTTTTCCAGATCAATACGATCAACCTCGTGGCAAACCGGCCCGATGCCGAAGCCGCGGCGAAATTCGTCAACTATGCGCTCGGGACCGTGGCTCAAAAGGCGTTCACCGAGGAGATGTTCTACGCGCCGGTCAACGCCAAGGCGCAGATTGCCGACGCCGCGATTAACCGCACCGCGGTGAAGAGCATGGACAAGGTTGTGACGCTCGACTGGATTGCCCTCGCCAAGGTCCGCGACCAGATCATGGATCAGTGGCGGCGCAAGGTGCTGCCCCTGAGCCGCTGAGACGGCTGACATGTCGAACAAGGAAAGCGGCGCTGGCGGAAAGTCCGGTGACGCTTTCCTGTCTCTCCGCGGACTAACCAAGCGCTACGGTGACTTCCTCGCCGTCGATCACATGAATCTCGATGTGCCCAAGGGCGAGTTGGTCGCTTTCCTCGGCCCCTCTGGGTGCGGCAAGACGACATCACTCAGGATGATTGCGGGTCTGACGCCGCAATCGGAAGGCCGCATCATCGTTGGCGGGGACGATCTCACCGGCGTGCCGACCTACAAGCGGGACATGGGGCTCGTCTTTCAGAGCTACGCGCTGTTCCCACACATGAGCGTCGAGAGGAACATCGGCTTCGGCCTCGAGATGCGTGGCGTTGCTCGCGACGAGATTGCGAACCGGGTGCGCGACGCAGTTGCTCTTGTCCACTTGACCGGCATGGAGAAGCGGCGGCCCGCTCAACTCTCCGGTGGCCAGCAGCAGCGCGTCGCGCTGTCGCGCGCGCTCGTTATCCGGCCCTCGATCCTGCTTTTGGATGAACCGCTCTCGAACCTCGATGCGAAACTTCGAGATGAGATGCGCAACGAGATCCGCGATATCCAGAAGCGGCTTGGTATCACGGCGGTGTTCGTCACGCATGATCAGTCCGAGGCTCTCACCATGTGCGACAAGGTCGTGGTGATGAACCACGGCCGGCTTGAGCAGGTAGGCACCCCGACGGAGCTTTACGAGCAGCCCCGCACCGCCTTCGTCGCCGGCTTCGTCGGCCGCATGAATCGCATTCGGGCGGAGGCCCGG
>JAXDOA010000354.1:0-4558 GCA_034669125.1 Hyphomicrobiales bacterium | reverse complement strand
CGCGTGACGGCGTCCGGCAGGTCGAGCTTGTAACGCGCCACGATGGCGCGTGCGTCGTCGAGCGTCGTCGGGTCCGGCACCGTCGGCCCCGAGCCGATCACCGCCGGATCGTCGCCCGGCACGTCGGAAATCGCCAGCGTGACGACCCGTGCCGGGTACGCGGCGCGCGCGAGGCGCCCGCCCTTGATCGCCGAGAGATGCTTTCGCACCGTGTTGATCTCGCCGATGTTCGCGCCGGAGCGCAACAGCGCGCGTGTCACCGCCTGCTTTTCGGCGAACGTGATGCCGGCGGGCGCGATCCAGTTGGCCGACGCGCCGCCCGACATCAATGCCAGCACGAGATCGCCCGCGCCGGCGCTCGCCCCGATCTTCAGCGCGAGTTCTGCCGATTCAAGTCCGGCGGCATCCGGAATCGGATGCCCGGCCTCGATCATCGGCACCACGCGCGTCGGCCGGCCGTAGCCATGGCGCGCGACCGCGATGCCGGACAGGCGATCTTTCGGAAATCCCGCGTCGAGATAGTGCGCTTCGGCAACTTCGATCATCGAGCCGGCGGCCTTGCCGGCGGCAAGCAGGATCAGGCGGCCGGCCGTCGGCGCCGTCGGCAGGTGCGGCGGCAGGCAGGTCGACGGGTGCGCGGCGGCGACCGCCTTGTTGAACAAATCTTCGAGAAACGCGCGCGGGTTCATGGGTCGGCCACGAGCTCGTTCGCGCGCGGGCGCGCAACCCAGATGCCGAACAGGATCAGCACGCCGCCGAGCGCCTGCGCGAGGCCGAGCGGCTCGTTGAGCAGCCACCAGCCAAAGCCGGCCGCCGCAACCGCCTCGAGGAAAATCACCAGCGAGGAGAACGTCGCCGGCAAGGTGCCGAGCGCGACCGCCACCAGTCCTTGCCCGCCGACTTGAGAGATGATCGCGAGTGCGAGCAGCGCGGCGGCGCCCTGCATCGACTGCGGCAGGATGCGCGGCTCGAACAGATAAGCGATGACGAACAGGCAAACGGACGTGATCGCCGTAGACACGAACATCACCTCAGCCGCGCCATGGCGCGCGCGCGCGGCGCGCACCGCCAGCACATAGGCGCCGAAGAACACGGCGGTCGCGACGCCGTACAGGTCTCCCATCAGCCGCTGCGGCGCGAAGCCGTAGCTTTCGCCGAGCAGCGCGAAGCCGCCGAGGATGCAGAGCGCAAGCCCGATCAGGGCGCGACCGCCCACCGCCTCGGACAGCACCAGCCACGCGCCGAGCGCGACCCAGATCGGCGCGGTGGTGGCGAGGAACGTGGCGTTCGCGACCGTCGTGCCGAGGATCGCCAAATGCCAGAAGAACAGGTCGCCGGTGAACAGCAGCCCGGCCAGCAGCACCGCGCGGTCGAGCCGCGGCCACGCCGCGGAGCGATTCTCGATCCGCATCCACACCCAGAGAAACGGCAGCGCGAGAAAGACGCGCCAGAACGCGCTGGCGTACGGCCCAACATCGGCCCAGCGCACGAACAGCACCGAAGCGCCCATCGCGACCGCGCCGAACACCAGCGCGGCGAATGCAAGCACGCGGCGCCTCTCCTCGGTCGCGATTCCGGCGGCGGTCATCGCCTTCTCCAATGGGCAGCGCTCACGCTCAGTTGTCATCCCGGACGGCGAGCAACGCGAGCCGATCCGGGACCCATGTATCACTACCGCCTGCGTTCGGGGACTGATGGGTCCCGGGTCTCCCCCGGCTGGCGCTTCGCTTGGCCGGCCTCGCCCGGGATGACAGCAAAAAAGGCTGTGGCAAAAAGCCTGCTGCAAGCGAGAGGACCATGGTTATAATGGTTCCAATCAAAAGAACCATCGGGGGAGGGCAAGATGCCTGTCGGGTTCACAATCAATGGCAAGACGGCGAGCGTCGATGTCGACAACGACACGCCGCTGCTTTGGGTGGTGCGCGAGCATCTGAAATTGACCGGCACGAAATTCGGCTGCGGGTCGGGCCTGTGCGGCGCCTGCACGGTGCATGTCGACGGCAAGGCGGTGCGCTCCTGCCAGACCACCATGGGCGCGGTCGCCGGCAAAGCGGTGACGACCATCGAGGGCCTGTCGCCGACTTCGTCGCATCCGCTGCAGAAGGCGTGGGTGGCCGAGCAGGTGCCGCAATGCGGCTACTGCCAGTCCGGCCAGATTATGCAGGCCGCCGAGCTCCTGGCGAAAAACAAGAAGCCGACGCGCGACCAGATCGTCGCGCACATGGACGGCAACATCTGCCGCTGCGGGACCTATCCGCGCATCGTCCGCGCCATCGAACGCGCCGCGCGGGGAGCCTGAGCCATGAACGAACACATCAAGCAGGGTTCGCTCCAGGAATCTTCGCTAACCATCTCTCGCCGCTCTTTCATGCAAGGCGCGGGCGGATTGACATTCGCATTCGCGCTGTCCGGCACGCTGCTCGGCCGAGCATCCGACGCGTTCGCCGCCGAGGGCGCCAAGCTCAACGCCTGGGTCACCATCGGCACCGACGACACGGTCACGATCCTCTGCCCAACCTCGGAGATGGGGCAGGGCGTGCTCACCGCGTTGCCGATGATTCTCGCCGAGGAGCTCGATGCCGACTGGTCGAAGGTGAAACAGGAGTTCGCGCCGGGCGATCCGAAGCTCTATGGCGGCGCGCACAAGATGTTCCCGGGCGCGCAGGTGACGCTCGCGAGCGTCTCGGTGCCGGCCTACTGGATTCCGCTGCGGCTCGCGGGCGCGCAGGCGCGCCGCGTGCTCATCGACAACGTCGCCGGAGAGTGGAAAGTCCCGGCGGGCGAACTGACCACCGACAAGAGCAAGGTGATTCACGCCAAGTCGAAGCGCAGCATCTCCTATGGCGATGTCGCGAAGTTCGCCAAGGTGCCGGCCGAGCTCCCCACCATCGCCGAAAGCGATCTGAAGAAGCGCGCCGACTTCAAGCTGATCGGCCGCAACGACATCGGCCGCGTCGACGTGCCCTCCAAGGTCAACGGCACGGCGAAATACGGCATCGACGTGCAGGTGCCGGGCATGGTCTACGCCTCGCTGCTGCACGCCCCGATGGACGGCGCCAAGGCCGAGAGCGTCAACACCGACGAGGTGATGAAGATCAAGGGCGTGACGCGGGTCATCCCGCTCCCCTTCGGTGTCGCGGTGATCGGCGATACGGTCGAGGCGACGCGGCTGGGGCGCTTTGCGCTGAAAGTGAAGTGGGACAACAGCGCGTCGAAGGCCGCGCCGTTCGATTCCGAAAAAGCGTTCGCCGAATATGCCCGCAAGGCGAAGGACCCGGCCGCGGAGGTGAAGGAAGCCTTCAAGACCGGCGAGGCCGAGAAGGCGCTGGCCGGTGCCAAGAGGATTCTCGCAGCCACGTACTCATCCGAGCACACCTATCACGCCCAGATGGAGCCGATGAACGCGGTCGCGAAGGTCGCGGACGACGGACAGTCGGTCGAGCTCTGGGTCGGTACGCAGGTGCAGCCGCTCGCCGCCGCGGTGGTCGCCGGTGCGCTGAAGATCACGCCCGACAAGGTGAAGATCAACCTGCAACTGCTCGGCGGCGGCTTCGGCCGGCGCATCTGGCCGGACGCCCCGGTGCAGGCGGCGGTGCTCTCAAATATCCTGAAGAAGCCCGTGAAGCTGATGCTCACCCGCGAGGACGACATCGCGGCGGCGCGTCCGCGGCCGATGACCTATCACTCGCTCCAGGCCGGCCTCGACGAGACGGGCAACCTTGTCGGCTGGCATCATCGCCTCGTCGCCGAGAACGTCGATGCGGTGGCGGCGCCGCCGCGCTTCCAGGCGACCGGCGGGCGCGATTACATCGGCTGGGTCGGGATGAACCAGGATTTCTACGACATCCCGAACTTCAAGGCGGACGCGATCCGCGAACAGCGCGGCATGCGGGTGCACGCGTGGCGCGGCATCGGCGCGGGCTACAACAAGTTCGTCACCGAGTCGTTTTTGGACGAGATCGTCGCCGCGAAGGGCGCCGATCCGGTCGCGATGCGGCTGGAACTCACGACGAACCATCCGCGCGCGCAGGCCGTCATCAAGGCGGTGGCCGAGATGTCGGACTTCAAGAAGAAGCGTCCCGGCCGCGGCATGGGGATCGCGTTCTCCGACTATCACGACACGCTCACGGCGGGCGTCGCCGAGGTGTCGGTCGACAAGGCGACCGGCAAGATCAAGGTGCACAATTACTGGATCGCGATCGACGGCGGGCTGATCATCCAGCCCGACAACGTCAATGCGCAGCTCGAAAGCGCCATCGTCTATGCGCTGAGCGGCGCCTTGACCGAGGAGCTGACGATGAAGGACGGCGCGGTGCAGCAGTCGAACTTCAACGACTATCACGTGATGCGGATGAGCGACATTCCGCCGATCCACATGAAGGTGATCGTCACCGACAATCCGCCGACCGGCATGGGCGAGGTCGGCATTCCGTGCGTCGCGCCGGCGATCGGCAACGCGGTCGCGCAGCTCACCGGCAAGCGGGTGCGCCACCTGCCGATGTCGGCGGAACGGGTGAAGAAGGCGCTGGGGTAACGTTGATGATGCTCCCGATCTGGA
>JAXDOA010000353.1:0-15402 GCA_034669125.1 Hyphomicrobiales bacterium | reverse complement strand
TGTCCCGTACGCGCAGGCGGCGGAATAGCTTGCTTCACCTCCCCCTGGAGGGGGGAGGTCGCCGCGCATAGCGCGGCGGGTGGGGGTGTCACTTCCCTCACCGCTCACCCCACCCCGGCGGCTTCGCCGCCGATCCTCCCCCTCCAGGGGAGGATGGAGACCGCGGATGACGATCCAACTCCACGCCGCTCCCTCGTTCCGCCTCGACGGCAAGCGCGCGCTGGTATCGGGCGCGGGGCGCGGGATCGGGCTGGCGGCGGCCTCCGCGCTGGCGGATGCGGGCGCGCATGTGACGCTCGCGGCGCGCACGGCGGCCGAGATCGAGGAGGCGGCGGCCGCGATCCGCGCACGTGGGCAGCAGGCCGGCACGCTTGTGCTGGATGTCACCGATCTGCCCGCTATGCAGAAGGCCATCGCCTCGGCCGAACCGTTCAACATCCTGATCAACAACGCCGGCACCAACCGGCCAAAGCCGCTGCTGGACGTCACCATCGAAGATTACGACGCCATAATGGGGCTCAACGTGCGCGCGGCCTATTTCGTCGCGCAGGCGGTGGCGCGGCGGCTGATCGAGGCCAAGCACTCCGGCTCGATCGTCAATATTTCCTCGCAGATGGGCCATGTCGGCGCGGCGCGCCGCACGGTCTATTGCGCCAGCAAGCACGCGATGGAGGGCTTCACCAAGGCGATGGCCATTGAGCTGGCGCCGCACGACATCCGGGTGAATTCGCTCGGGCCGACCTTCATCGAGACGCCGCTGACCAAGCCGTTCTTCGAGAACGAGGCGTTCCGCCGCGAAGTCCTGTCGAAGATCAAGCTCGGCCGCATCGGCCAGATGGACGAGCTCACCGGCGCGATCGTGTTTCTTGCCAGTGATGCCTCGCGGCTGATGACCGGCTCGGCGCTGGTGGTGGATGGCGGCTGGACCGCGGAGTAACTTTCTTATCCCTCCCCGCGCAGCGGGGAGGGTGGACGCGCGAAGCGCGGCCGGGTGGGGGCCTGCGTGCATGAAGTGACCCCACCCGACTGCTCGCTATCGCTCGCAGCCACCCTCCCCCTTCGGGGGAGGGATTAAGGAAGATCACTCCGCCGCCACCTTTGATTTCCCGATCGCCGCATTCACCTGCGGCAGCACCTTCTCGGCGAGCAATTGCATGTTGCGGCGGCCGAGGTCGCGGTCCTTCCAATCCTTGCCGGCGAGCAGCAGCGTGCCGAAATCGCCGATCTCCTCGCGAAACGCCAGGATCTGATCGGCCACGCGGTTGGGCGAGCCCCAGAACACCAGCTTCTCGCACACCGCATCGAGCGACACGTCGTTGTCGTCCTGCTTCGGATCGGTCTTGAACGCGATCGCGCGGCCGCCGCGCTGCAGCTTCTTGAGAAGCTGGCTGTAGTAGTAGCGGTACGGCCCGTCCGGATCGGTGGCGTAGCGCTTCGCGGTCGCGTCATCGTCGGCAACGAAGATCGATTTTGCGACGCGCCAGTTCGCCGGGTCCGCGGGCCGTCCCACACGCTCGCAGCCCTCGGCATATTTCGGCCAGTGTGTCTTCACCCAGTGCGGCATCAGGAAGTTCGCCGAGATCGGATCCCAGCCGCGCGCGGCCGCCTCGGTCACGCCCTTGGAGAACGGCGCGACCGCCGTGACGACGATCGGCGGATGCGGCCTTTGCAAGGGCTTGGGCAGATGGCCCTGCCCGAGATCAAGCATCAACTGCTTCTCGAGCACGACGTTCCAGTACTTGCCCTTGATGTTGTAGGGCGGCTCGCTCGCCCAGATCTCCAGCACCTGGTTGATGCATTCCAGAAACATCGCGTTGCGGTCGGCGTCGAGATTGCCGAACACTTCGGCGTCCGAGAGCAGCCCACCCGGCGAGATACCGAGGATGAAGCGGCCGTCGAGCATGTGGTCGAGCATCGCGACATTCGCAGCGACCGCGGCCGGGTGATTGTTCGGCATGTTGAGCGTGCCGGTGCCGAGCTTGATGCGCTTCGTCGCCTCGATCAGCGTGCAGATGAACATCATCGACGACGTGATGTTCTCGGCGCGGTCGGTGTGGTGCTCGCCGACGTAGCCTTCGGTGTAGCCGAGCTCATCGGCAAGGATGAACGCCTCGCGGTCCTCGCGCAGCGAGGCCCGCCAGTCCTTGTCGACCGGATGGATCGGCATGGTGAAGAAGCCGAGGTTCATCGAAACATCTCCGTACGTCGCACCGTCGTGGGATCATAACGCAAAACGAGGCACGTGACTCGCGTTCTTGCGCGCGTGCGCGATTTCACATCATGCAATATCGCGCCACGCGCCGTTGTGTTCCGCCGACTCGAACACCGCCTCCAGCGCCGCGACGGTGTGAACGATCCCGGCATCGTCGATCTGGAACCTGGACGTCCCGAGCGCAGCGGCCGCGAAAGAATCCAGGTTCGCGCCGATATGATTGGTCTGCGGCACGTCGAATGTGTCCGGCTTGCCGTCCCGGCGGCAGATCGTAACTTTCGTTTCCGACAGCGACTCCGCCCACATCTCCGAGCCGTACACCGCGAGCCGCCACACGAAGCCCGGCGTTTTCAGCGATGTCGCGATCGTTGCGGTCGCGCCGTTGCGGAAGGCCAGCATCGCCTGCGTGGTGTCGCCGGACTCGAACGGCAGGATGCGCTTGGTCGACAGCGCGCTCACGCGCGCCATCGGGCCGATCAGAAAACTGAAGCCATCGAGCAGATGAATGCCCATGCCGGTCATGCCGCCGGCCTTGGTTTCCTGCGGCGCCGAGCGCCAGTTGTCGAGCGGCGTGTTGGCCAGGATGTCATGGCTGTAGTTGCCTTCGGCGAACATCACGGTGCCGAACGCGGGCGACGACACAACCTCCTTCAGCTTCACCATCGAAGGCCAGAGCCGCCGGTTGTGCCCGACGCCGAGCGCGACGCCCGCCTTGCGGCACGCCGCGATCGCGGCGTTCGCGTCCTCGACGGTGAGCGCGAACGGCTTCTCGCAGAAAACGTGCTTGCCGGCCGCCGCCGCCGCTTCCACCTGCGCGCGGTGACGCGTGTGCGGCGTCGCCAGCACCACGGCGTCGATCGACTTGTCGGCCAGCACATCCTCGTATGACATGCCGATCGCGATGTTCATCTCGGCGGCGAAGTCGCGCACCGTGTCGGGCTCAAGCGTCACGCCGCGTGTGAAGCGCATCAGTTGGCTCGTCCGTGCGGAGCGGACGAGTTCCTTGCCCCACCAGCCGAGGCCGATCATTGCGGTGTTGAGCATTCAGTGACTCAAACTCGCCGGCGCGCCAGGCTGCTTGAGCGGATGCGCCTTGGCAAACGGCCCAAGCTCCATGCAGCTCGTGGCGATGCGCATCACGGTCGGATACGGCGCCACATCGACCTTGAAGAAACCCGCGCCCGTCACCTGCGCGGCGACGCAGATATCCGCCATCGTCACGGCGTCGCCATGCGCGAATTTGCCGGTCTCCTTGTCGCGCGACAGATGCCCCTCCATCGCGGCGAGGCCTTCCGCGATCCAGTGCTTGATCCATTTTTCGCGCGCCGCCTCGTCCAGCTTCAGTTCGTGCTCCATGAAGTTGCGCACGCGCGGCACCATCAAGGGATGCGAGTCCGCCGCATTGATCAGCGCGAGTGCGCGCACGCGGGCGCGGCCGCGCGGGTCTTTCGGCAGCAGCGGCGGCTGCGGGTGGGTCTCGTCGAGATATTCCATGATGGCGATCGACTGGAACAGGATCGGTCCCTCGCCGTCGATCAGCGCCGGCAGCAACATCTGCGGATTGACTTGTTTGTAGGCTGCCTCTCGCTGCACGCCCTTCAGCAGGTCGACCTCGACGACTTCGTCCGGCACGATGCCCTTGAGGTTGAGCGCGATGCGCACGCGGAACGAGGCGAGCGAACGCCAGAAGGAATAGAATTTCAAAGCGGCCTCCTCAAATTTCGCGGGAGCATAGGGGTGATGGCAGGGCTTGTCATTGCCCGCGAAGGCGGGCAATCCATTAATCAATTCTCTTGCGGTTTTTATTGGATCGTCCGCCTTCGCGGACGATGACAAACAGAGGACGTCCGATGGCCCGCCTGCCCGAACTCGATCCTGCGAAATTCTCTCCCGAACAGAAAAAGGTGCACGAGGCGATCCTGAAAGGCCCGCGCGGCAAGGTGGTCGGGCCGCTCAAGGTGTGGCTCAACAATCCCGGCCTCGCCGAACATGCGCAGGCGCTCGGCGCCTATGCGCGCTTCAATTCGAGCCTGCCGCCGCGGCTATCGGAGTTGGCGATCTGTGTCACCGGCGCGTTCTGGAAGGCGAACTTCGAGTGGTACGCGCACGCGCCGCTCGCCATCAAGGCCGGCATCGATCCGGCCGCCATCGAGGCGATCCGCGTAGGCGGCACGCCGAAGCTCACCAGGAGCGACGAGCAGGCGGTCTACGACTTCGCGAGCGAACTGGTGCGCACCAAGCGCGTCAGCAGCGCGACCTTCGAGCGCGCGAAGAAGGAGCTCGGCCTCACCAGCGTGATCGATATGGTCGGCATCATCGGCTATTACAGCCTTGTCTCGGTGACGCTGAACGCGTTCGAGATCCCGCTGCCGGAGGGGGAGAAGGAGCCGTTTTAGATTTAGCCTCACCCTGAGGAGCCCGCCGTCGCTCTTGCGAAGGCGGGCGTCTCGAAGGGCGAGGCGCTTGCTCGGAGTTTGCGGCCATCCTTCGAGTCGCCATGCTTTGCATGGCTCCTCAGGATGAGGATTTGAATTAAGCCCCCACCACCGCCTTCAATCCCGCCGCCTCGATGCCGGCGACGGCGCACACCTCGTCCTTGTCCGACGTGTCGCCCGAGATCCCGACCGCGCCGAGCACCCCGCCGTCCGCATCCTTGATCAGCACCCCGCCCGGAACCGGCACCAGCCGGCCTTGGCTCACGGTCGCAAGCACGCCGAAGAACAGCGGGTTCTTGGCGGCGCGATCCGCAAGCTCGCGCGAGCCGAAACCCATGCCGAGTGCGCCCCAGGCTTTGCCGTACGCGATGTCGAAGCGCAAAATCCCCGAGCGGTCCTCGCGCTTGAACGCCACCAGATGCCCGCCGGCATCGAGCACCGCGACTGTCAGCGGCGCGCAACTGGTCTCGCGGCCTTTCTTCAGCGCGACGTCGACGATGGTTGAAGCCTGCGCAAGGGTGACGGACATGGATACTCCTTACTTTTTCGACCAATACACCGAGTGCATCGCGGCCTCTTTGCCGCCAAGGCCCTTCGACGCGGACTCTTCCATGCAGGCGAGCGTGAGCTGCACCAGCGGCAGCGAGAGCCCGCGTGCCTTCCCCTCCGCCTGCATCGACTGCAGGTCCTTGATGCAGCCCGCGAGATCGAACGTCACCGGGTTCTCCTCGCCCTTCATCATCTTCGCGACCGTCGGCGCGCGCGCCTTCATCATGGTGGGCGCGCCGGAGGTGTCGGCCAGAATGTCCATCAGCCGCTCGGGCTCAAGCCCCATGCCGCGCGCCATCGACAGTGCTTCGCCCAGCGCCTGGTAGTAGATCATCAGCGGCATGTTGATGGTGAACTTGGCGAGCGCGCCGTTGCCGACCGGCCCGACAAGTTCGAGCCGCCGGCAAAGCTGATCGAGGATGGGCTTGGCCAGCTCCGCATCGCCTACTTCCGCGCCCATGAAGCCGAACAGCTTGCCCTGCCGCGCCGGGCCCGTGGTGCCGCCGACCGGACACTCGACGAAACGCCCGCCGCTCGCGCGCACCACCTTCGCCAGCGCGATCTCGATTTCGGGCCGCACCGTGCTCATTTCGATGAACAGCCGGTCGTGCGCGTCTCCGCTAAGCAGCCCGTGCTCGCCGTTGTAGACGTGGTCGATCGCGTCGGCGTCGGTCAGCATCGTGATGATGACGTCGCTGTGCTCGGTGAGGTCCTCCGGCGTGTCGACCTGCTTCGCGCCCGCATCGGTCAGCGGCTTCGCCTTGTCGGGTGTGCGATTCCACACCGTGACGGTGTGCCCCACTTCCATCAGCCGCGCCGCCACCGCGGCACCCATGCGGCCGAGTCCGGCAATTCCGATTTGCATGAGCGCCCCTCGCTGTGTTCGACTTGTCGGCACGCGCACGAAGACGCGCACTGAGGAGACATCATGAGCGCAGCCACGCCCAAGGGGCAAGTCGGCATCATCGGCCTCGGCATCATGGGCGGGGCGATTGCGAAAAACCTGAGCGCGGCCGGCTGGCAGGTGATCGGTTTCGACATCGCGAAAGAGCGCTGCGATGACGCGAGGGCGGCGGGTGCCGAGATTGCGGGAAGCGCCGTGGCGGTCGCCGAGAAGGCCGCGAATATTCTCGTCAGCCTGCCGAAGCCCGAGGCGCTGATGGCAACCGTCGCGGCGATCGCGGATGCGAAGCTGCCGCGCCGCGTGATCGCCGAGCTTTCGACATTTTCACTGGATGACAAGACTGCGGCCGAGGCCGCGCTGCGCGCCGCCGGCCACGTGCTGCTCGATTGTCCGCTGTCGGGCACCGGCGCGCAGGCGCGCACCAAGGACCTCGTCGTTTACGCAAGCGGCGACAGCGCGGCGATCAAGCCGATGATGCCGGTGTTTGCCGACTTCTCGCGGCAGGCGCATGATCTCGGCGCCTTCGGCAACGGCATGAAGATGAAGTTCGTCGCAACCTGCTGGTCGCGATCCACAACGTGGCGAGCGCCGAGGCGATGGTGCTCGGCATGAAGGCCGGGCTCGATCCGGCGCAGATCTTCAAGCTGATCACGGCCGGCGCCGGCAACTCGCGCGTGTTCGAATTGCGCGCGCCGATGATGGTGCAGGACAATTACGCGGGCGAGAACCTCACCATGCGGGTCTCGACCTGGCAGAAGGACATGAAGGTGATCGGCGAATACGCCGCGAGCGTTGGCTGCCCGACGCCGCTGTTCTCCGCCACGGAGCCGATTTACCGCGCGGCGCTGTCCACGGGGCACGCCGATGAGGATACCGGCTCCGTGTGCGCGGTGCTGGAGGCGATGGCGGGGGTGAAGCGGTGATGGTTTGAACGAGCCGCAAACGCGGTGCGTCCCCTCCCCCCTTGTGGGGGAGGGTTAGGGAGGGGGTCATCGACAGCGCAGCGCTTGCGGCAAGTCCCCCACCCCACCCTCCCCCACAAGGGGGGAGGGAGTGAGAGAGCGGAGCGTGACGAACGGTGAATTCATGACCACCCGTAGCGAAATCCGCGATGGCATGCGCATCGACTGGGACGTGCCGATCGCCATGGATGACGGGCTCGTGCTGCGCGCGGATGTGTTCCGCCCGATCAACGAAGGCAAATATCCCGTCATCCTCACCTACGGCCCCTATGCGAAAGGCCTCGCATTCCAGGACGGCTATCCGAGCGCGTGGCAGCGCATGGTGGAGAAGCATCCCGATGTCGCGGCGGGATCGTCCAACCTCTACCAAAGCTGGGAGGTGGTCGACCCGGAGAAATGGGTGCCGGCGGGGTATGCGTGCGTGCGCGTGGATTCGCGCGGCGCCGGGTGCTCGCCCGGTTTCATCGATCATTTTTCTCCACGCGAAACCAAGGACTTCCACGACTGCATCGAGTGGGCCGGCGTGCAGCCGTGGTCGAACGGCAGGGTAGGGCTCAACGGCATTTCGTATTACGGCATCAACGCGTGGCATGTCGCGTCGTTGCAGCCGCCGCACCTCGCCGCGATGTGCGTGTGGGAAGGCGCGGCCGACTGGTATCGCGACATGACGCATCACGGCGGCATGCTCTCGACCTTCTGGGCCAACTGGTACGACATGCAGGTGAAGACCGTGCAGCATGGCGCGGGCGAGCGCGGCAAACGCTCCCGCGTGCACGGCGAACTGGTGTGCGGACCCAAGACTTTGAGCGAGGAGCAACTCGCAAAGAACCGCTGCGATTTCGGCGCGGAGATCCGCGCGCATCCGCTCGACGACGCGTACCACAAGGCGCGCTCGCCGCAGTGGGACAAGGTCACCACACCGTTGTTCTCGGCAGCGAACTGGGGCGGACAGGGCCTGCATCCGCGCGGCAATTTCGAGGGCTTTGCGCGCGCCGCCTCGAAGGACAAGTGGCTCGAAGCGCACGGCATCGAGCACTGGACGCATTTCTACACGGACTACGGCCGCGAGTTGCAGCGCAAGTTCTTCGACTTTTTCCTCAAGGGCGAAGACACCGGCTGGGGCCAGCAGCCGCGCGTGCTGCTGCAGGTGCGCCATCCGGGCGAAAAATTCGTCGAGCGGGCGGAGAGCGAATGGCCGATCGCGCGGACGAAGTGGACGAAACTTTATTTGAACTCGGCCGACTTCTCGCTGAGCCCCCTCCCCACCCCTCCCCCGCAAGCGGGGGAGGGAGATGAGAGACCGGCGACAGTCACCTTCGACGCGCTCGGCGAAGGCGTCACCTTCATGACCCCGCCGTTGCATCAGGAGACCGAGATCACCGGCCCGGTCGCGGCAAAACTGTTCGTGTCGTCATCCACCATCGGCGCCGACCTGTTTCTGATCCTGCGCGTGTTCTCCGCCGACATGAGGGAGATCGTGTTCCAGGGCGCGATCGATCCGCACACGCCGATCGCGCAAGGCTGGCTGCGCGCCTCGCACCGCAAGCTCGACCCGAAACTCACTTTGCCCCACCGGCCGTATCACACCCATGACGAGAAACAGCCGCTGACGCCCGGCGAGCCGGTCGAACTCGACATCGAGCTGTGGCCGACCTCGATCGTCGTGCCGGCCGGCTACCGCGTCGCACTCACGGTGCGCGGCAAGGATTACGAATACGGCGGCGGCTCCGGCGGCAAGCTGTCGAACTTCAAGAACGAGCTGAAGGGCTGCGGGCCGTTCCTGCACGACGATTCGGTCGACCGCCCGAAGGACATCTTTGGCGGGCAGACGACACTGCATTTCGGCGCGGACAGGCAGGCGTTTCTGCTGCTGCCCGTGGTGCCGCCGAAATGATGTCGCGCCGGGGCGCCAATTTGCCCGTTGCGCCAGCCGCGAACTTGCAAGAGCATGCGCCCGACAAGAAACCAGGCGGAGGAACAGCATGAGCATGAACAGGCGTCACGTCCTCAAGGGCGCGCTGGCAGCGGGCGTCGCAACGTCCGCGCTGAAGGTCCCGGCCGCGGTCGCGCAGGCTGGACCGATCAAGGTCGGCTTCCTCACCATCAAGACCGGCCCGCTCGCTTCGGGTGGGCTGCAGATGGAACAGGGCATGCTGACGTTCTTCAAGGAACGCAACAACATGCTCGCCGGCCGCCCGGTCGAGCTGCAGACCGCCGACACCGGCGGCAATCCGGCGCAGGCGCGCACCAAGACGCAGGAACTGGTCGAGCGCTTCAACGTGCACGTGCTGATCGGCCCGCTCGCCGCCTTCGAGGCGCTGGCGATCGACGACTACATCCGCTCGTCCAAGACCCCGATCCTCACCGTCGCGGGCGCCGAGGACATGACACAGCGCAAGCCGAACCCGTGGCTGGTGCGCGCGAGCTCGACCTCCTCGCAGCCGAGCCATCCGATGGGCGATTACGCGGCGAAGGATTTGAAGCTCAAGCGCGCGATCACCATCGCGGACGACTTCGCCTACGGCCACGAAAACGTCGCGGGCTTCCAGCGCGCCTTCGAGGACGCGGGCGGCAAGGTGATCCAGAAGATCTACACGCCGCTCAATGCGCCCGACTACGGCACCTACGTGTCGCAGTTCAAGAACGCCGACTGCCTTTACACCGGCCACGCCGGCTCGAACGGGCTGAAGCTGGTGCGCCAGCTTGCCGAGTACGGCCTGAAGGGCAAGTTCACCGTCGTCGGCGGCTTCACGCCGATCGACGAGTCGGTGCTCCAGCAGATGGGCGAGGACGGCGTCGGCTGCTATTCGGGCTGCTGGTATTCGGCCGCGCTCGACAATCCGATCAACAAGAAGTTCGTCGAGACGATCCAGCGCGACTACAAGGTCGATCCCGGCGTCTACGCGGCCGAGACATATCTGTCGGGCGAGGTGCTCGACCACGCCGTGAAGCAGATCGGCGGCAAGGTGGAGGACAAGGACCTGTTCATGAAGGCGCTGCGGGAAGCCAAGGTGCCGGCCACGATCAGCGGACCGCTCAGCTTCGACGAGTTCGGCAATGTGGTCAGCAACATCTACATCCGCAAGGTCGAGAAGAAGGACGGCAAGTACGTCAACACGGTCGTGAAGACCTATCCGAACGTCAGCCAGTTCTGGACCTACGGCAAGGACGAGTTCCTCAAGAACCCGGTGTATTCGCGCGACTACCCGCCGGCGAAGAATTTGGAGTAGCCTGTCATTCCGGGGCGCGGGCGCAAGCCCGCGAGCCCGGAATCCATAACCACGAAAATCGCAGAGACACTCTGACCGTGCCACATCGAACCGCTTGTGGTTATGGATTCCGGCCCGCGCGCAATTGCGCGCGGCCGGAATGACGGAGAGTGCATGCAATTCTGGATCATCCAGACCCTGAACAGCATCGCCTTCGGCGGCCTGCTGTTCCTGCTCTCCTCCGGCTTCTCGCTCGCCTTCGGCCTGATGCGCATTCCGAACCTCGCGCATGGCGGCTTCTTCATGCTCGGCGCCTATTTCGGCGCGACCATCACGTATGCCGGCGGCAATTTCTGGATCGCGGTGCTCGGCGCCGGCCTCGGCGTCGGCGTGATCGGCATCCTGTTCGAACGGCTGATCCTGCGCCGGCTCGCCGGCAACGTGCAGGGGCAGGTGCTGGTGACGCTTGGCGTCTCCTTCATCATCGCCGATCTCTGCCTGCTGATCTGGACCGGCGATCCCTGGACCGTTCCGGCGCCGGCCGAGTTGCGCCCGCCGATCCGGCTCGGCGGCTTTGCGTTCCCGACCTTCCGCCTCGTCGTCCTCGGCATCGCGCTGGTGGTCGCGGTTGCGCTCTATCTCCTGATGGATCGCACCCGGCTCGGCGCCATGATCCGCGCCGGCGTCGACGACATGGAGATGGCGCGCGGCGTCGGCATCCCGGTGTCGCTGCTGTTCACCATCGTATTCGCGCTCGGCGCGGTGCTCGCGGGGCTGGGCGGCACGCTCGGCGCGCCGATGCTGAACGCCTATCCGGGGCTGGACACCGACATGCTGCCGCTCGCACTGATCGTCGTCATCCTCGGCGGCGCCGGCTCGCTGCTTGGCGCCTTCGTCGGCAGCTTCGTGGTCGGCTTTCTTTACAACTTCGGCATCGCGCTGTTTCCCGACCTTGCCTACTTCATTTTGTTCCTGCCGATGGTGCTGGTGCTGGTGTTCATGCCGCAGGGCCTGTTCGGCCGGGTGCAGACGTGAGGCGATCCGCGCTGTTGCTCGGCATCTGCGCCGCGGTGCTGATCGCGGTGCCGCTCGTCATCCGAAACGAGTTCTACATCAACCTCGCGAGCCAGATCCTGATCTACGCGCTGCTCGCCGTGAGCGTGAACCTGCTGCTCGGCTATGGCGGCATGGTGTCGCTCGGCCACGCGTCGTTCCTCGGGCTTTCCGCCTACGCCACGACGCTGTTCCTCCTCTGGGGCGCCGGGCAGTTCTGGGCGGCGATCGCAGCCATCGTGTTCTCGACGCTCTGCGGCGCGTTGTTCGGCGTGCTGGCGCTGCGCGCCTCCGGCATCGGCTTCCTGATGATCACGCTCGCGCTCGGGCAGATCGTGTGGGGCATCGCGTATCGCGCCAACACGCTGACCGAGGGCGACAACGGCTTGCGCTACCCCGCGCGCCCGCAGCCGTTCGGTATCGACATCAACAGCGCGCCGAGCTTCTACTGGTTCACCCTGATCGTGTTCGCAATCGCGCTGTTCTTCATCTGGCGCGTGACGCGTTCGCCATTCGGCGCGGCCCTGCAAGGCGCACGCGACCAGCCGCGCCGCATGCGCATGCTTGGCCACAATGTGTGGATGATCCAGTGGCTTGCCTTCGTGCTCGCCTCGTTCTGGGGCTCGGTCGCGGGCCTGCTCTACGTCTACTACAACCTGTTCATCTCGCCGCACGCCATCTCGCTGCAGCAGTCCGCCGAAGTATTGCTGATGGCGATCCTCGGCGGCGCGTCGACGCTCACGGGTCCGATCGTCGGCGCGGTGATCATCACGCTGGTGAAGAACCTGGTGTCCTCCTACGTGGACCGCTGGAACACGCTGCTCGGCGCGATCTTCGTCATCGTGATCCTGTTCATGCCGTTAGGCATCGTGCCGGGTGTGCGGCAACTGTGGGCGCGTTGGGGACCCGCAAAGAAGATCGGGGGCGCGCCGTGACGCCCGCGCTCGAAGTCGTGAACCTGAACAAGCGCTTCGGCGGCCTGCCGGCGACCCGGCAGGTCTCGCTCTCGGTGCTGCCGGGCGAGCGGCGGCTGATCATCGGCCCGAACGGCGCCGGCAAGACCACGCTGTTCAACCTGATCACCGGCGATCTCACGCCCGACACGGGGTCGGTGAAACTGTTCGGGCAGGAATTGCTCAAGCTGCCGACGCAACAGCGCGTGCATCTCGGGCTCGCGCGCACCTACCAGATCCTCACGCTGTTTCCGAAAGAGACGCTGGTCCACAACGTGGTGCTCGGCCTGCTCGGCCTCGACAAGCTGCGCTGGAACCCGTGGGCGTTTCTGTCCGGCCAGCGCCACCTCTACGACGCGGCGCGCGAGGCACTCGCGATGGTCGGCCTTGCTGCCAGCGCCGACCGCGCCGTCGGCGAGACGTCCTACGGCGAGCGGCGCCGGCTCGAAATGGCGATGGCGCTGGCGCAAAAGCCGAAGGTGCTCCTGCTCGACGAGCCGCTCGCGGGGCTTTCGCAGGAGGAGCGCAGCCAGGTGCGCCAACTGCTCGCCAAGGTGCCGCGCGACGTCACCATCGTGATGATCGAGCACGACATGGATTCGGCGCTTGCCTTCGCGGAGCGCATCACGCTGCTGCACTACGGCGAAGTCATCGTGGAAGGGACCCGCGCGGAAGTCGTCGCCGACCCGCGCACCAAGGAGGTGTACCTTGGCGAGTGAGGCGCTGAGCATCCGCGACGTCGATACGTATTACGGCGACAGCCATGTGCTGCACGGCGTCGGCTTTGCGCTGCAGGCCGGCCGCCTGCTCGGCCTGCTCGGCCGCAACGGCGCGGGCAAGACCACCTGCATGGCGACCATCATGGGTTTCCTGCGCCCGCGCCGCGGCACGATCGCGCTGTTCGGCGAGAACGTCGCGGGGCTTGTGCCGGAAGCGATCGCCCGCAAAGGCATCTGTCTCGTGCCGCAAGGCCGCCGGGTGTTCCGCTCGCTCACGGTGCGTGAGAACCTGGATATCGCGGCGCAGAAGCGCGAGGGCAGTGCGTGGTCCGCCGATCGGATATTCGCGCTGTTTCCCCGGCTGAAGGAACGCCACGCGCAGGTCGCGGGTTCTCTGTCGGGCGGCGAGCAGCAGATGCTCGCCATCGGCCGCGCCCTGATGGGCAACCCCCGTGTGCTGTTGATGGACGAGCCCTCCGAGGGCCTCGCGCCGCAGATCGTGCACGAAGTCGGCCGCACGATTGCGCAACTGAAGGCAGAGGGGCTTTCCATCGTGCTGGTGGAGCAGAACATCAAGCTCACGCTCGACCTTGCCGACGACGTGGTGATCGTGAATACCGGCGCGGTGGTGTTTTCCGGCACCGCGGCGGAGACGCGGACCAACGACAAAGTGATCGCGCAGCATCTGGGGGTGTTCTAGCTCATTCCTCATCCTGAGGAGCGCCCCATAGCGCGTCAAAGACGCGCGTAACCGCGCTTATGGGGCGCGTCTCGAAGGATGGCCACAAGCACCGAGTTTGCCGCCACCCTTCGAGACGCGTGCTTCGCACGCTCCTCAGGGTGAGGGCTTCGATAGAAGAGGAGAAATGGAAGATGCCCGACACCAACCGATACGGCCCGACCGCCGCGCGCAAACAGGGAAAGCCCGGACGCGAGGGACGGCCGAAGTCCACAACAATAGACATCCATTCGCACGTCGGCGTGCCGGCCGCGGCGCAGATTGCGCAGCCGCATCTCGATCTGAGCAAAGTGCCGCTCGCGCATTTTGCGACCGACAACGTCAAGGCGCTCAACGCCAAACAGGAGGCCGACCGCCGCTCGCGCATGACCGGCAACGAGAACGGGCTCGACGAGCGCTTGCGCGACATGGACGAGATGGGCCTCGACATGCAGCTCGTGATGCCGCCGCCGCCGCAATGCTATTTCACCGTGCCGGTCGAGATCGCCGTGAAGGCGACGCGCGTGCTCAACGACGGCATCGCGGCGTACGTGGCGCGCAAGCCGGACCGCTTCGTCGCGCTCGGCACCGTGCCGCTGCAGGACGGCAACGAGGCCGCCGCGGAGCTCGAGCGCTCGATGAGAGAGCTCGGCTTCAAGGGCTGCCAGATCCTGACGAACGTCGCCGGCAAGGAGCTATCCGACCCGGCCTTCGCGCCGTTCTGGGCCAAGGCCGAAGCGCTTGGCGCGCTGGTGGTGATCCATCCGAACGGCTTCACGCAAGGCGAGCGTTTCTCGCGGCTCTATTTCTCCAACGTGATCGGCAATCCGCTCGATACCACCGTGGCGCTGCATTACCTGATCTTCGACGGCGTGCTGGAGCGCCACCCCAACCTGAAAATCCTCGCCGTGCACGGCGGCGGCTATCTCGGCGGCTACTCCGGCCGCATCGATCACGCCTGGGGCGCGCGCACGGATGTGGCCAACAATCTGCCGAAAGCCCCGACCGAGTACCTGAAGAAGATCTATTTCGACACGGTCGTGTTCACGCCGCATCAGCTCGAATACCTGATCAAGGTGTTCGGCGCCGATCACATCCTGATGGGCACGGACTATCCGTTCGACATGGCGGACTACGATCCGGTCGGGCATGTGGTGAACACGGAATCGCTCGATCCGAAAACCGTCGCGGCGATCTGTGGTGGGAACGCGAAGAAGCTGCTGGGAATTTGATTTCTTCGTCGTCGCCGGGCTTGTCCCGGCGACCCCGCTTAGGAAGGCAATATTGTGCCCACTCTATCGGGATGGCCGGGCATCAGGGCGTTCACGCCCGTCTTCGACGGGCTATGCCCGGCCATGACGAGGAGAGAGCGTTCTAAAAATCCATCATCGCGGTTTCGGCCAACACCGCCTCCGGCGTGCGGTGGCGCGCGGCGTGTTCGCGCTCGGCATCCGTCTTCAGGTCGGCCTGCACATAGGCGCCGAGATGGCGCGCGCGGGCGATGATGCGCGCGCCTGCGGGAATGCGCGTGCTCTCATAGTGCTTCAACGCAGCTTCAGTGTCGGCGCTCGCGTCGAGCGCCTCGGCGAGTGCCAGCGCATCTTCGGCCGCCTTCGCGACACCCGCGCCGACATGCGGACGCGCCACGAACGCCGCATCGCCGAGCAGCGCGACACGGCCGAACGCCA
>JAXDOA010000352.1:0-5093 GCA_034669125.1 Hyphomicrobiales bacterium | reverse complement strand
GCGTGCGATTTTTAAGCTAAAGCGGGCCGTTGTCGATCCGCCGAGCGCGAATGCCCAAACTTCTTTATCTCGTGACCGAAGACTGGTTTTTCGTCTCCCATTTCCTCCCCATGGCCCGGACCGCGCGTGCGGCCGGCTTCGAGGTTGTGGTCGCGACGCGCGTGCGCAACCACGCCGCCCGCATCGAAGCCGAAGGATGCCGGGTCGTGCCGCTGGAAGGCGAGCGGCGCAGCCTCGGCGTGTCCGAAGTGCTGCGCGGCTTTGCCCGCATCGTGTCGATCGTGCGGGCCGAGCGGCCGGATATCGTGCACTGCATCGCGTTGCGCATGGTCGCGCTTGGGGGGCTTGCGGCGCGCTTCGGTGGCGCGAAGCGGCTCGTGCTTGCGCCGACCGGGCTTGGGCTGTTGTGGAGCGAGGAGAGCGCGTTCAACCGCATCGCACGCGCCGTGCTCCGCGCGATCGTCGGGCGAATGCTGCGCGGCGAAGGCACGCGTTATCTGTTCGAAAATACCGACGATCCGCGCGAATTCGGCCTGGAGGATTCGCCCGCCGTGACGATCGTGCCTGGCGCGGGCGTCGATCCGCAGGATTTTGCGCCGACGGCGGAGCCCGCCGCGCCGCCGCTCAAAGTCGCGGTGGTGGCTCGCATGATCGAGGCGAAGGGCATCGCGGATGCGGTCGCGGCGGTGCGGCGCGCACGCGAACTCGGCGCGCCGGTGGAGCTTGATCTCTACGGCGCGCCCGATCCCTCGAACCGGCGTTCGTGTGGCGAGGAAGCGTTGCGCCGATGGTCGGCCGAGCCCGGCATCCGCTGGCATGGACCGGTCGCGGATGTCGCGGAGGTCTGGCGCACGCATCACGTTGCGATGCTGCTCACCTGGTATCGCGAAGGCGTGCCGCGCAGTCTGATCGAGGCCGCGGCCTGTGGCCGCCCGATCGTGACCACCGACGCGCCCGGCTGCCGCGACCTCGTGCGTGACCGCCAGGAGGGCATGCTGGTTCCGCTGCGCGACGTGGAGGCGGCCGCGCGCGCTCTGGTCGAACTTGCCGACAACCTCGATCTGCGGGCGCAGCTTGGCCGCGCGGCCCGCGTACGCTTCGAAGAGCGCTTCACCGAGGCCGAAGTGCGCCGCCGGGTGGGTTCCGTGTACGCCGCTTTCGGCCTGTAATCAGTTGATTCAAAACGTGTTCGGGGTTAACTCCGCCGCACGGTCGCCAGCCGTGGAGCGGCATGCTAGAGCGCTACCCGGGGACGTCGTGGGGATGCACGATCATATGAGTGATGCCGCGAAGAGCGGGCCGGTTCGGCTGGGCGTCATCGGGGTCGGGATCATGGGCAGCAATCATGCCCGTGTGCTCGCCGATCTCCCGGGCGTGAAGGTCGTGGGCATCGCGGACCCCGGCGCCTCGCATCGTGCGTTGCTGGCCCAGATCGTCAACTGCGCCGAATGTGACGACGTCGAAGAACTCATCGGTCTCGGCATCGATGCCGCCGTCATTGCGGCGCCGACCCATCTGCATCACGACATCGCGCTCACCTGCATCAGGCGCGGCGTGCATGTGCTGGTCGAGAAGCCGATCGCCTCCAACGTCGAGGAAGGCCGCGCGATCGTCGCTGCGGCGGAACGCGCGGGCGTGACCCTGATGGTCGGTCACGTGGAACGCTTCAATCCGGCCGTGCAGGCGATCAAGGACGCGATCAAGGACGAGGACATCCTGTCGATCGCGATCACCCGCGTCGGTCCGTTTCCGCCGCGCATGTCGAATGTCGGCGTGGTGATCGACCTCGCGGTGCACGACATCGATTTGATCCGCTGGTTCACCGATTCGGAAATCGTCGAGGTGCAGCCGCAGCTCAAGAGCGCCATTGCGGAGCGCGAGGATATCGCGCTGCTGCAGTTCCGCACCGCCTCAGGCGTGCTGGCGCAGATCAACACCAACTGGCTGACCCCGTTCAAGACGCGCACCGTGCACATCGCGACGCGCAAGAAATACCTGATCGGCGATCTGCTGACGCGGCAGGTGACCGAGTGCTTCGGCTTCCAGGCGGACGGCAGCTATTCGATGCGGCATCTCTCCGCCGGCCATGCCGAGCCGCTGCGCTCCGAACTGTTCGCCTTCGTCAAGGCGATCCGCGACAAGGAGCCGCCCGCCGTGACCGGCGCCGAGGGCGTGGCGAGCCTCGCGGTCGCCATGCGCTGCCTGCAGGGCGGGGCGGAACTCGCGGCCGGCGCCTCGCGCAAGCCGCGCCGCGTTGTCGGCTAAACAATCTCATTCGGACTTTTGATGAACCAGCACGCCCGTATCGACACGCCGATCCCGTTCATCGATGTGGCGGCGCAGCGCCGCTGCCTTGGCGCGCGCATCGACGATGCCGTGCGGCGGGTATTGGATCATTGCCAGTTCATCAACGGCCCCGAGGTGCGCGAGCTCGAGCGCGATCTCTCGGCGTTTTGCGGCGCCAAGCATTCGATCGGCGTCGCGAGCGGCACCGATGCGCTGGTGCTGGTGCTGATGGCGAAAGGCATCGGCCGCGGCGACGCGGTGATTTGCCCGTCGTTCACCTATGCGGCCTCGCCGGAGGCGGTCGCGCTGGTTGGCGCGACGCCGGTGTTCTGCGAGGTGAATGAGACGACATTCAACATCGAGCCGGCCGGCATCGCGCTTGCGGTTGCGGCGGCCAAGCGCGCGGGGCTTACCCCAAAGGCGCTGATGACGGTCGATCTGTTCGGCCTGCCGGCGGGCTACGAGGCGATCGACCCGGTGGCCGAACGGCTCGGGCTCACTGTCATCGACGACGCCGCGCAGGCGTTCGGCGCCGACGCCAAGGGGCGCAAGATCGGCACGCTTGCGCCGGTCACCACGACCAGCTTCTTTCCGGCAAAGCCGCTCGGCTGCTACGGCGACGGCGGCGCGGTGTTCACCGATGACGACGAACTCGCCGGCCTGATCCGGTCCTTGCGCAATCACGGGCAGGGGACCGACCGCTATGACAACGTGCGGGTCGGAATGACCGGCCGGCTCGATACCATCCAGGCCGCGGTGCTGATCGAGAAGCTGAAGATCTTCCCCGAGGAGATCGTGGCGCGCGAGCGCATTGCCCGGCGTTACAATGCGGCGCTGGCCGATGTTGTGCGCGTGCCGCATGCCTCCAACGAACAGTCCTGCGTCTGGGCGCAGTACACGATCCGCGTGTCGGGCGGGCGGCGCGATGCGCTGGCGCAGAGGCTGGGCGCACAGGGCATCCCGACCGCGCAGTATTATCCGGTCCCCTCGCACCGGCAGGGCGCCTATCGCGACTATCCTGTGGCGGAGGGCGGTCTTGCGGTCACCGAGCGGCTGGCGGGCGAGGTGATCAGCCTGCCGATGCACGCCTACCTGGACGAGGCAACGCAGGACCGGATCGTCGGGGCCGTGCGTGGGGCGCTTCGCGCCTGAGACTCAGGCTATGCTCCCCTGTGTAGGTAGGGCAGAGCATTGATCAATCGCATACTCACCGTCGGCGGCCTGACGCTGCTTTCGCGCATCACCGGCTTTGCGCGCGACATCGTGATGGCGGCGGTGCTCGGCGCCGGGCCGGTGGCGGACGCGTTTCTCGTCGCCTTTCGCCTGCCGAATCATTTCCGCGCGATCTTTGCCGAAGGCGCCTTCGCGGCCGCGTTCGTTCCGGCCTATGCGCGCATCCGCACCCAGGGCGGGGTGGATGCGGCGAAGCTGTTCGCGGATCGGATTTTCACGCTGCTGCTGGCGAGCCAAATCGTGCTGCTCGCGCTCGCGCTTCTGTTCACACCCGCCGTCATTTCTCTTCTCGCGCCCGGCTTCGGCAACGATCCGACCCGCTTCAATCTCGCGGTCGCGCTGACGCGCATCACGTTTCCGTACCTCCTGCTGATGACCTTGGTGACGCTCTACTCGGGCATTCTCAACTCAATCGGAAAGTTCGCGACTGCCGCGGCGGCGCCGGTCCTGCTCAACCTCACCATGGTGACGACGCTGCTGATCGCGGCGTTCTTCCCGACCGCAGGCCACGCGGCGGCATGGGGTGTGCTGATCGCGGGCGTGCTCGAGGTGCTGCTGGTCGGCGGCGCCACGCTGCGCGCCGACGTGATGACCACGCTGCGGCGCCCGTGGCCGGACGGCGAGGTGAAGCGCTTCTTCAAGGCGCTGGGGCCGGCGACCGTCGGTTCGGCCGGCGTGCAGCTTGCGCTGTTCGCCGACACGATCATCGCGAGCTTCCTCGCGGCCGGTGCGCTCTCGGCGCTCTATTACGCCGACCGGCTCTATCAGCTGCCCGGCGGGGTGATCGGCATCGCGGTCGGCACCGTGCTCCTGCCCGAGATGGCGCGGCGGATCGCTGCCGGCGACGAGAACGGCGCGCGCGTGGCGCAGGAACGCGCGATCGAGTTCACTTTGCTGCTCGCGATCCCTTGCGTTGCGGCATTTCTTGTGGTGCCCGACCTCATCATGCGCGCGCTGTTCATGCGCGGGAAATTCACCGCCGACGACGCGAACGCCGCCGCCATGACGCTTGCCGCCTATACGGCCGGGCTGATCCCGTTCGTGCTGATGCGCAGTTTCACGTCGCCATTTCTGGCGCGCGGCGACACCGCGACCCCCGTGAAGGCTGCGCTTGCCGCGGCGAGCGTCAACATCGCATTCAAGATCGCGTTTCTCTACTTCACGACGCTGTCGCAAGTAGGGTTGGCGCTGGCAACCTCGATCGGCACCTGGATCAATTTCGGCCTGATCGTGTGGTTCGGCCTGCGCGCGGGTTTCATCAGCTTCGATGCCGCGTTCAAGCGGGCGGTCGGCAAGCTCGTCGCGGCGGGCCTCCTGCTGACGGGCGCCTTGTGGATCGCGCAGTCGCCGATACTGGCGATCACCGCCGGCCTGCCGCACTTCCACAATGTCGTGGCGCTGCTGGTGCTCGCGCTGATCGGCACCTTGGTCTACGGCGCCGCCATCATGGGCCTGCTTGGCAAGCGATGGCTCGCGGCATTCTCGGTGTCGCCCCGAATGGCTACGCCGCGCGCTTCCGTTCCTCCGGAGCAAGGCTGAATTTGCGCAGCTTGCCGAGCCGCAGCACGGCGATC